>CAVKZU010000073.1:11441-17675 GCA_963660725.1 Lachnospiraceae bacterium
GTCTTTATACATGTTTTTATAAAGATGGATTTGAATTAGGTAATGATTACGATATTTTTATTGAAAACTTTGGGTTAACTCCATTAAATATGGAAGCTGCTTATGATTTTAAAGATTTTGATAAAAAATATTACTATCCATACAATGATTTAGGAGTTACTTATTCAAAAGAAAAAACTACATTTAAAATTTGGGCACCTCTTGCAAGTAAAGTAGAACTTTATTTAAAAAAGACATTAGATGATAAAAAAAGTTTAGTTTTTGAACTTGAAAGAGATGAATTTGGTGTCTATTTCATTACAATTGATGGTGATTTAGATGGTTTTAGTTATAATTATAAAGTTAAAAACAATGGTATTGAAAAAATCACTACTGATCCATACGCTAAAGCAAGTAGTGCTAATGGAAAACATAATTTTGTTGTAGATTTTTCTAAAACAAAAATTGATTTAAAAGAAGATAACCTTCCATATTATCAAAACTATGCTAATTCAATTATTTATGAATTACATGTTAGAGATTTTTCAATGGATGAAAGTGTACCTTTTAAAAATAAAGGAAAATTTTTAGCATTTACTGAAACTGGTCTTAAAACAAAAGGCGGTAATAAAGCAGGTATTGATTATTTAGAAGATTTAGGTGTTACTCATGTTCAACTTTTACCAATTTATGATTATAAAACTGTTGATGAATTAAATCCTTTAAAATCTTATAATTGGGGTTATGATCCTCAACAATATTTTGTACCAGAAGGAAGTTATGCTTTAAACCCAGATGATCCATATTCAAGAATTATTGAATGCAAGAAAATGATTGCTGCAATTCATGAAAAAGGTATTAAAGTTAATATGGATGTTGTTTATAATCATGTTTATGATTTTTTACAATCTTCTTTTGAAAGTGTAGTTCCTGGATATTATTTTAGAAAAAATAGTAATGGTACACTTTGTAATGGAAGTGGATGTGGTAATGATTTTGCAAGTAATAAACCAATGGTTAGAAAATTAATTGTTGATTGCTGCAAGTTTTGGATTACAGAATATGGAATTGATGGATTTAGATTCGATTTAATGGGTTTACTTGATGTTCAAACAATGAATCAAATCGTAAAGGTTGGAAAATCCATCAAAGACGACTTTATGGTATATGGAGAAGGCTGGGATATGTCTACAAATTTAGATAGTTCCGAAAAAGCAAGTATCCTTAATTCTTTCAAAATGCCTCAAATCGCATTCTTTAATGATACTTTTAGAGATATTTGTAAAGGTCCAAATGGTGGAGATCAATTAAGAAGTGCTGGATATTTAACTGGAAATACTTCATTTATTGATGGATTTAAATTCGTTTATCTTTCTTCATCATTAGATTTTACCTATCCAAAAAGATTTATAAATCCAAATCAATCTATTAATTATTGTGAATGTCATGATAATTTTACTTTATTTGATAAAGTTAGTAGTGTAATTGGTGTTCATAAAATGGAAGAAGTAAAATCTACAATTAATTTAATTAATGCGATTATTTTAATTTCATTTGGTATTCCATTTTTCCATGCAGGTCAAGAATTCTGTCTTTCTAAAGATTATCATGATAACACATATAATGCTGGTGATAAACTTAACATGATTAGATGGAATTTAGTTGATCAAAATATAGATATGGTTAATTATTTTAAATCATATATTAATTTAAGAAAGAAATTTACTGATTTCAAATTAGATAGCTCAGATCAAATTGGAAAAATTAATTCTTTTAAGAATTTAAACGATGGATTACTTGAAATTTCTTTAAAAATCAACGATCAAGATGTTAAAATAATTATCAATCCAACAAGTAATGCATATACTTATGAAGCAGATGATTATTATCAAATTCTTGCTAGCGAAGTTGGATTTATGGAGAATAGTTTCTTATTTTTAAGTGCATGTGTTTTAAAACCACATTCAGTATATATTTTAAAGAAACAAGAAAAATAAATTATGTTTAAATATATAAAAGTTGTTTGGAGAGCTTTACCTTCAATAATTTGGGCATATTTTTCTTGGATATTTCGCTATTCAAGACATCCTGAAAAATATCCATTAGAAGTAAGATTTAAAAGAGTTCAAAAATTAATCATAAAAGTTTTAAAAGCATTTGATTTAAGAATTGAAAATGATGATTTAAAAGAATTCTATAAAACATGTAAGAAAGATGAAAATTATTTATTTGTTTGTAATCACTTGGGTGATTTAGATCCTTTAATTTTTATTGCATGTGCTAAAAGACCAATTACTTTTGTTAGCAAAATTGAAAATGAAAAAGTAATTTTAGTTGGTCGAATTATTAGAATTTTAAATGGTGATTTTATGGACCGAGATGATTTACGTCAAAGTTTAAAAATCATGAAAAGTGTTGAAAATAAGTTAAAAAGTGATGTAATTTGTGATTATATGATTTTTCCTGAAGGAACAAGAAATAAAAATTACAAAAATGAAACATTGCTTCCTTATCATCATGGAACATTTAGACCTGCTTTTAAAGCAGATAGAAATATTGTTGCATTCGCTTCATTTGGAGCACAAAGAATATTATCTATAAAAGATGATCATCCATATTATTATGTTCCAATTAAACTAGTAGAAGTTATCGATAAAGAAAGATTAACTCAAACAAATACAGTTGATCTTGCAAATGAAGTAATGGGTAAAACAAAAGTAGTTGTTGAAAATTTAATGCAAAGTGATTCAAGATTAATGTCTTAATCCTTTTGGATAATAATTCTTTAAATTACCATTAACATATTTAATGTAGCCTAAATTAATATTTTTATATGAAACTATATAAAAATCATTAGTTAGGCTCATTTTTTTATTAATTTGTAAGCCTTTAATATAATTAGTAAATTCAATTTCATCTAAAAGTATTGAATTAGATGCATCAAAATAATGAGCTAAATTAAAAGTAGGAGTTAATAAATCATTTTTACCAACTTCAAATAAATTAACTCCATATCTGATTAAAGGAATTTTATTTAAATCAATATTAATATTTGATCCATAAATAAAGTTATTAAAATTAAAATAATATTTAAAATCTAAATTATATTTAGAAATAATATCTTTTTTTAACTTTATTGCATCTTTTCTTTCTTTAAATTGGAATGATGTACCTTCTTTTTTATGAAGTAAGCAAATAAATTGACCTTCTCCTTTATAAAAGCATGGAAAAAGATGAATTGCATCTTTTAACATTTCGCTTCTATAAAAAGAATCATTATCAAAAATATGGATTGTTTCCATATCACTATGATTTTTTAAAAAATCTAAGATTATTTTTTCGTTTTCTTCATATGAAAAAGAACAAGTGGAATAGACTAAATATCCATCTTTTTTAAGCATATTATATGCTTTATTGATTAAATTTGTTTGGGTTTCACTTAAAGCTTCAACTTTTTTAATATTCCAATCAAATTTAGCAAGTTCATTTTTTCTAAACATCGCACTTCCAGAACATGGAGCATCTAAAATAATCTTATCAAATTTATTATCGTAATATGATGAATTATCTTTTAAAAAGTCAAAATTAGTAACGATTACATTACTTAACCCTAATTTTTCAATATTTGAAGACATTTTTAAACATCTTTCATGACTAATATCATTAGAAACGATATTAAAATTCTTATTTTTTAAAGATAAATAGATACTTTTTCCTCCAGGTGCTGCACACATATCTAAAACTAAATCATTATCGTTAATTGGTAAAATTTCACTAACTAACATACTTGCAGCATCCATAATATAATATGCACCATTATCAAATAAGTAGTTTTTACCAAATTCATAAGTATTTTTATTATAGTAAAAAACATTATCTAAAAATGGATGTTTTTCTACTAATGGATATTCTTTTAAGAATTCTTCTTTAGAAATTTTATTAGTATTTAATACCAAAGAATTAGTTCTTTCTAAATCTAAACTATCAATTAATTTATTTATTGTATTTTTATCTAAATATGTCTTTAAATGCTCTTCAAAATTCATTAAAATATTATAATATAATTTGTTTAAAAAATTAACAATAAAGGGGAGTTAAAATGGACTTTATAGAAATAATCGAACATAAAAGAGATGGTAAAATATTAACAAAGGAAGAAATTCATTATTTTATTGAAAATTACGTAAAAGGTGATATTCCAGAATATCAAGTTAGTTCTTTATTAATGGCAATTTATTTAAAAGGAATGAATATTGATGAAATTAGTAATTTAACTTATGAAATGATGTATAGTGGAGAAGTTTGGGATCTTTCTTCAATTCCAGGACTTAAAGTTGATAAACATTCAACAGGTGGAGTTGGTGATAAAGTTTCTTTGATTTTAGGACCTTTAGTTGCTTCATGTGGTGCAAAACTTGCTAAAATGAGTGGAAGAGGTTTAGGACATACTGGTGGAACTTTAGATAAATTAGAATCAATTCCAGGTTTTGATATTCATAAAAATTATGAAGAATTCAAAAAACAAGTTAGTGAAGTTGGAATGGCGATTATTGGACAAGATAAAAATATTGATCCTGCAGATAAAAAACTTTACGCATTAAGAGATGTTACAGGTACAGTTGGATGTATTCCTTTAATTGCAAGTTCAATTATGTCAAAAAAATTAGCAAGTGGAAGTGATTGTATCCTTTTAGATGTTAAAACTGGAAGTGGTGCTTTTATGAAAGATAAAGAAAGTGCTAAAGAACTTGCTAAAACAATGGTTGATATTGGTAAAAAATTAGGTAAAAACGTTATCGCTGAAATTACTGATATGGATCAACCTTTAGGTAATGCAGTTGGAAACAATTTAGAAATTAAAGAAGTTATTGATGTTTTACATAATAAAGGTCCAAAAGATATTACAGAATTATGTTTAGATGGTGGTGCTATTATGCTTTGCCAAGCAAAACTTTTTGATAACGAAGATGATGCTTATAATGCTTTAAAAGTAAATTTAGAAAATGGAAAAGCTTTTGAAAAGTTTGTTGAATTTGTTAATGCTCAACATGGAGATACATCTTATATTTTAGATCCTTCTAAATTTGAAGTTGCTAAAAATATTATCCCAGTTTATTCAAAAAAAGCAGGATATGTTCATAAAATCAATGCTTTAGCAATCGGAATTGCTTCAATGCGTCTTGGTGGAGGAAGAGAAACCTTAGAAGATGTAATTGATATGTCAGCAGGTATTATTTTAAATAAAAAAATTGGTGATAAAGTTGAAGAAAACGAATTACTTGCAACTTTATACACCAATAAAGATTCATTTGATGAAATTAAAGAAAATGTTTTTAATGCATTTGAAATTTCAAAAGAAAAATTTAATTTAAATAAAGAAAGAATTTTAATTAAATAACTTATTTAAATTTTCTTGAGTAATATTTTTTAAGTTCAGGGATATTTGAACTTTTAACGTATTTTTCTAACTTTTTATAATTCTCATTTAACGCTTTTTCATAACTTGAAGAAGCATTTTCATTTGGAATATAGAATTTAGCATTTTTAATTGCTTCAGGAAGATATTCAAGATGTGCCCATAAATCTGGCATATCATATGGATATTTTTCATCTTCTTTTAAAGATACTGGAGTATATTTTAAATAAGGTGCTACATCAAGAGGATATTTTTTAGCCATATCCATTGCTCTTCCAATTGCTAAATCAGCTTCTTTTGATTTAGGAGATAAACATAAATCAATAATTGCAACAGAAAGTGGGATAACTGCTTCAGGAAGTCCAACATATTCGCTTGCATCAATTGCGGCTTTTACTCTCATACATGCTTGAGGGTTAGCAAGTCCAATATCTTCATAAGCAGTTACTAAAAGTCTACGGTATAAACTTTGTAAATCATTAGCAACCATTAATCTTGCAGCATAATAAAGTGCCGCTTGAACATCGCTTCCTCTAATTGATTTTTGTAAAGCACTAACACTATCATAATGACTATCTTCATCCTTATCTGATTGAAGATTTGAGTTCTTTAGTATTTTTTTAGTATATTCTAAGTTGATATTTTGAGTATTAGATGCAATAGATAATACTTCTAAACAATTAAGAGCGTATCTAAAATCACCTGCACTATTTTTAGAAATATACATTAAAGAATCATCATCAATACTAATTTTATTATTTAATCCTTCAGGATTTAAAATTACTTTCTTTAAACCTTCAAAGATTTCTTTATCGTTTAAAGACTTAACTTCTAAAATG
>CAVKZU010000073.1:17685-25288 GCA_963660725.1 Lachnospiraceae bacterium
GTTTTAATTCTAAAATGTGAAGCCTACTACGAATTGCTTTGTTAATTGAAATAAAAGGATTAGCAGTAGTTGCACCAATTAAATAAAATGTACCATCTTCAACATAAGGAAGCAATAAATCTTGTTTATCTTTATTAATACGATGAATTTCATCAATAATAATTATTGAATTATCATGTTTTTTACATTCTTCAATAGCATTTTCTATTTCTTTTTTATTAGAAGTAACTGCATTTAATTTAATATAAAAAGATTCTAAAGAATTTGCGTATGCTTCTGCAATTGTAGTTTTTCCAGTTCCTGGAGGACCATACAAAATAAAAGATAATGGAGTTTTAGATTTAATTGAATTATATAAAAATCCATTTTCTCCAATAATGTCCTTTTGACCAATAATATCTTCAATTTTTTTAGGTCTTACTCTAAAAGCTAGTGGTTTTAACATAGATTTATTATATAATTTTTAAGTAAAATATTGTAGAATAATGAGTATGAAATTATTAATTCAATGTGTTGATCACGCAAGTGTGACGATAGATAACTCTTTATATTCAAAAATTGGTAAAGGATATTTAATATTTGTATCATTTACTTTTGGAGATAATGAAGAAGTTATGGAAAAAATGATTACTAAATTATTAAATTTAAGAGTATTCCAAGATGAAAATGGAAAAACTAATTTATCTTTAAAAGATGTAAATGGCGAAATATTAAGTGTTTCTCAATTTACTCTTTATGCAAATATGAAGCATGGAAATAGACCATCATTTACTGATTGTTTAACTCCTAGTATAGCAAAAGATTTATATAATAAATTTAATTTAAGAATTGAAGAATTAGGATATTCTTTAAAAACAGGTGTATTTGGAGCAGATATGAAAGTAGAACTTATTAATGATGGTCCATTTACAATAATTTTAGATTCAAAGGAAATTTTAAAATGAAAGTAATGTTAGGTTTATCAGGTGGCGTAGATAGTGCGGTTGCTGCTTATTTATTAAAAAAACAAGGTCATGAAGTTATTTGTTGCTTCATGCGTAATTGGGATTCATTAGCAAATAATGATTATTTAGGAAATCCTACAGTTGATAATTCAATTTGTCCTCAAGAACAAGATTATTTAGATGCAAAAGATGTTGCAGATAGACTTGGGTTACCAATGATGAGAATTGATTTTATTAAAGAATATTGGGATTATGTTTTTAGTTATTTTTTAGATGAATATAAGAAAGGTAGAACTCCAAATCCAGATATTTTTTGTAATAAATATATTAAATTTGGACCTTTTATTGATTTTGCTAAAAAGAATGGATGCGATGCAATTGCAATGGGACATTACGCAAAAAAAGAAGTTATAGATGGAGTTCCTCATTTATTTAAAGCATTTGATAAAACGAAAGATCAATCTTATTTTTTAAGTCAAATTGACCATAATCAATTAGATTTTTGTTTATTTCCTTTAGGAGATATTACTAAAAAAGAAGTAAGAGAAATCGCTAGTGAATTAAATTTAGAAAGTGTTAAAACTAAAAAAGATTCTACTGGTATTTGTTTTATTGGAGAAAGAAATTTTAAAGAATTTTTACAAAACTATATTCCTGCTAAAAGTGGAGATATTATTGAAATTAATAGTGGTATGAAAGTAGGAACACATGATGGAGTAATGTATTATACATTAGGACAACGTAAGGGTTTAGGAATTGGAGGAATCAAAGGACTTAAAAGTAATGGATTCTTCGTTTGTAAAAAAGATGTTAAAAATAATATTCTTTATGTTGCTACTGAAAAAGAAGATGAACATTTAAATAGTGATGAATGTACTATTAATATGGTTAATCTTTATAATGATAAAATTCCTGATGGAACTCATTTATGTTGTAAATTTAGATACCGTCAAGATGATAAGAAAGTAACTTTATATAATGAACCAAATGGAGATATTAAATTAATATTTGATGAACCTTATAAAGCAGTTACTCCAGGACAAGCTTGTGTATTATATCAAGATGAAGAGTGTCTTGGAGGAGGAATTATTGATAAAGTTTATTATAAAGGTAAATTAAAGGATTATTAATATGAGAAGAGTTAATTCTAGTTTAATATTTTTAATTGTAAGTATTTTATTCTTTATTTTATCAGTATCTTTATTATTACTTTTAAATGTCCAAGGTGTTAAATATCCTTATTTTACTGAATATCAAGTTGAAATTGTTAGTGTAGTAAAAGGGGTATACGCTATATTTGGAGGAGTAGTTGAAATTAAAAGGGGATATTTTATTAAAGATAATTTTGTAGAAGATTCTTCATTAACTCAAACAGTTAATTTAAGATTTGATTATATTACTTTCTTTTTTATCGTATTAAATTTAATTTCGATTATTCTTATCTATTTATTTTATTTTAAAAAGAATAAATTAATATTTTGTTTAATTTTATATGTAATTTCTCTTATTGGAGTAGGGTTAGAACCTACATTCTTCTGGGTTGTAAGTGGAGGAATTGATGTATTTGATACATGTTTTTCTCCAACTCAAGGTAATGGAATTGTTGGAATTGGAGCGATCACTTACGTTTGTATTATGTCAATTCTTGCAATTTATGTCCTTATTAGAATAATTTATTCATATAAAAAGAAATTAACTATTGACTAATTAAATAAAATAAATAAAATATTGAATGAAAAGAATTTTAGATATTCTTATTTTTAGAGAAGGCGAAAGGGTGAAAGCGTCTAATAAGGAACTAAAAGAGCCACTTCATTTATTTTAAAAACATTTTTATATACTAAATTAAGAGCATTTGTCTTTATTTTTAAGATAGATGAATTAGGATGGTACCGCGAAATTAATCGTTCCTAAGTTATTTTTTAGGAACTTTTTTATTGGAGAAAAATTATGAAAAAATTAACAGGACAGCAAATTAGAGAAACATGGTTAAACTTTTTTAAAGAAAAAGGTCATATGATTGAACCTGGAGCAAGTTTAATTCCACACAATGATCCAAGTTTATTATGGATTAATTCAGGTGTTGCAGCATTAAAAAAATATTTTGATGGAAGTGAAACACCAGAATGTAAACGTATTACAAACGTTCAAAAATGTATTCGTACAAATGATATTGATAATGTTGGTAGAACTTCACGTCACCAAACATTCTTTGAAATGCTTGGAAACTTCTCAATTGGTGATTATTTTAGAAAAGAAGTTGTTGGATGGGCATTTGAAATTTTAACAAATGAAAAATATTTTGGAATTCCAAAAGAAAAAATCTATGTTACATATCATCCAAATGATTTAGAAACTAGAGATTTATGGATTAAAGAAGGAATGGATCCTACTCATTTAGTACCACTTGAAGGTAATTATTGGCAAATCGGAGAAGGTCCTTGTGGTCCAAATACTGAAGTTTTCTATGATCGTGGAGAAGCTTATGATCCAGAACGTATTGGGGATAAACTTTTAAGAGAAGATATGGAAAATGATCGATATATTGAAATTTGGGGTATTGTTTTCTCTCAATTTAATGCAGTAAATGGAGTTGCTAGAGAAGATTATAAAGAATTACCACACAAAAATATCGATACTGGTGCAGGTTTAGAAAGAATCGCATGTGTTTTACAAGGTACAAATACTAACTTTGAAACAGATTTATTCAAACCAATCATTGATAAAACTGAAGAATTAAGTGGTAAAAAATACGAAGGCGAACTTGAAATGCCTTTTAGAGTCATTGCTGATCATATTAGAGCATGTTGTTTTGCTTTAGCAGATGGAGAAAGTTTCTCTAATGAAGGAAGGGGATATGTTTTAAGAAGACTTTTAAGAAGAGCTATGAGATATGGTCAAAAATTAGGTTTCTTTGAACCATTCTTATATAAACTTGTTCCAACAGTTATTGATGTAATGAAAGCATTCTATCCATATTTAGAAGAAAAACAAGAATTCTTAGAAAAAATGATCAGTGCTGAAGAAAAGAAATTTATTAAAACTCTTCAACAAGGCGAAAATATTTTCTATTCATTAATTGATGGAAAGAAAGAATTAACTGGAAAAGATGCATTTAAACTTTATGATACATATGGATTCCCAATTGAATTAACAGAAGAAATGTGTGCTGATAAAGGCGTAAGTGTTGATGTTGAAGGATTTAAAGCAGCTTTAGAAGAACAAAAAGAATTAGCAAGAAATTCAAGAAAAGTCATTGAATCATTCAATAAACAATCAAAAGATTTACTTGAATTTAATGAACATAGTGAATTTAGTTATGAATTAAAAGATATTAATTCAAAAGTTGTTGGTCTTTTTAAAGATGGTAATAAAGTTTCATCAATTGAAGATGAAGGTGATGTTGTTTTTGATGTTACTGATTTCTATGCAGAAATGGGTGGTCAAGTTAGTGATACAGGCTCAATTAAAAATGAAAATTCTTTAGCAAGTGTTGTGAGTGTTTCAAAAGCTCCAAATAAACAACATTTACATCATGTAAAAGTTAATTATGGAACAATTTCTTTAGGTGATACATTTACTTTAATTGTTGATAAAGAAAGAAGAAATAATATTATGAGAAATCATAGTGCTACTCACCTTTTACAATCAGCATTAATTAATATTTTAGGTGATTCAATTCACCAAAAAGGTAGTTATGTTGATGATAACTATTTAAGATTTGACTTTAACTATTTTGAAAAAGTTGGTCAAAATGAATTAACAAGAATTGAAAAAGAAGTTAATAAATATATTAATTTAGCAATTCCTCAAAAAACATTAGTTTTACCAATTGAAGAAGCTAAAAAATTAGGTGCATTAGCAGAATTTGACCAAAAATATGGTGAAAATGTTAGAGTTGTTACATTTGGTGATATTTCTAAAGAATTCTGTGGTGGTACACATGTTTTAAATTCTCAAGATATTGGTGTATTTAAACTTATTAGTGAAGAAAGTGTTTCCGCAGGCGTTAGAAGAATTGTTGCAACAACTTCTTATAAAGCATACGAAAACTTCAAAATGGAAGAAGTTACTTTAAACAATGTTAAAGACGCATTAGGTGTTAAAACTAATAATGAAATCTTTAGTAAGATTAAATCACAAGATGAATTAATTGCTAAATTAAATGAAGAATTAAATAAATTAAAAGAAAAAGAAATTAAATCAAGACTTAGTGATATTAATTCTTTAATTAAACCAGTTAATGAATTAACATTTGTTGCAATGTATCAAAAAGATATCAATAAACAAGGATTAATGTCTATTTTAGATACTATTAAGTCAAAAACTAGTAATTATTTAGTAGTCTTAACTGGTGATGAAAATGGCAAACACCCATTACTTGTTGCTAGTGGTAAAGAAATTGATCCATCTTTAAAAGCAAATGTCGTTATTAAAAAGGTTACAAGTAAGTTTGGAGGAAATGGTGGAGGAAAACCTGATATGGCTCAAGGTTCATTATTAGATGTTTCTTCATTTGCATTAACTCTTGAAGATTTAAAATAATATGGATAAGTACATAGGATTAGATTTAGGTACTACAACATGTGGAATCGTTTATAGCGATTCCCTTGGTATTGTCCATAATAAAGAAAATTTTCGTTTTGAACCTGGAAATTATAAAGCTTGTAGAGAAAGAGTAATATACTGGGTAAATGAACTTGGAATTAAAAATATTGTTATAGGTTTTCCATTACAACTTGACCGTCAAGAAGGAAAAAGATGCGAATCTGTTCGTAGATTTGTAAAAGATTTGTTAAAATTAGATGAATCATTAAATATTGAAATGTTTGATGAATCATTTTCTACAATAGAAGCACATGATAGACTCCAAGAAGCAGGTCTTTCAATGAAACAAATTAAAGAAAGAATTGATATGGTAAGTGCTTATATTATTTTAGAAGACTATTTAAGGAGTAAAAAGTAATATGAAAAATTTAAATGATGACGATATCATAATTTATGATGAAGATGGTAAAGAATATTTATATAAAATCTTATTTACTTATGAAAATGAAGAAAGAGGTGCTGAATATTGCTTTATCTATGAACCTTCTCAAGAAGATGAAATTATCGTTATGAAATATAACGAAGAACATGAATTATTCCCAGTTGAAGATCCTGAAGAATTAGAAGAAGCTGAAGAAGTTTTAGAAGCATTCCAAAGTGATCCAAAGATTCAAAGTATTAAATAATTAAATTATTTAAAAAAACAATTAATAATGCTATAATATTAAGCACTTTTAGGAGAATAAAATGAATACAACAGAAGTAATTGAATTAACTAAAGAAGGTTATGAAGAAATAGAAAAAGAATTACGTAAGAGAATTGATGTTGAAAGACCTAGAATTCTTGAAGCTTTAGAAAATGCTCGTGCTATGGGCGACTTAAGTGAAAATGCCGATTATAGTAGTGCTAGAGACGAACAAGGTAAAAACGAAGCAAGAATTAAAGAGTTAGAATATATTATTCATCACGCTAAAATTGTTGATGAAAAAGATTTAAAGAAAAAATCAAAAGTTAAAGATGTTAAAATTTCAAGTACAGTAACTTATAAAGATTTAGCTCTTGATGAAGAATTTACTGTTAGAATTGTTTCAACAGTTGAAAGTGATCCACTTTCAAATCCTGATGATTTAAAGATTTCTAATGTTTGTCCACTTGGAATTGCTTTAATTGGACATAAAGTTGGTGAAGTTGTTACTGTTAAAGTTAATAAACCATACCAAGTTGAAATCGTAAAAATAGATTAATTTATAGATGGAAGAAAATTCCATCTTTTTTTTAATATTTTTGGATAATTTTTAAATTTGCTTACTTCTTGATATATAAAGGAGGAAACATTGTGTATAAAATTATTATAGGTGGAATTATAGTTACGATTATTGCAATTACTTTATTTCAAGCGATAGATCCAAATATTAATGGAAATACCACTACAAATGGAAGTAATAATAACACTACAATTAAAGATACTACTAGTGGAACTTATGGGATTAGTGGAGAAGTTACAAGGACTGGAAGTTATGTATTAAGTGGAGTAGTAACGATGGATGATTTAATTCAAGCAGCAGGAGATTTAAAATCAACAGCGGATGAAAGATGTTTCTTTTTAGAAAGTGAATTAACTGCTAAAGAAACATACTATATTCCTAAAAAATATGAAGTAGAAGATGTTTGTGGAAATGATCCTATTGAAAAAGTTAATATTAATACTGCTGATGAATCAGAACTTTTAAATATTACAGGAGTTGGATCTACAATTGCTAAAAATATTGTTGAATACCGTAATCAAGATGGTAGATTTGATACATTAGAAGAATTAAAACAAGTTTCTGGAATTGGAAATTCTACTTTTTCTAAAATGAAAGATATGATTATTTTAAAAGATTAATAATAAGATGTTTTTATTAATTTTATTTTTATCTTTAATTATTGTTTCTTTATTTATTTTAAAATCATATTTATTTGGATTATTCTTTTTAATTGGATTACTTTTATTAATTAAAAGAAAAAGATTAAATAAAAGAGAAATTATCATAATATTAACTTTTGATTTATCTTTAGTTTTTTTATTTTTAATTAAAAAATATCTATTTAATAATATTAATACTTTTAT
>CAVKZU010000074.1:0-3177 GCA_963660725.1 Lachnospiraceae bacterium
GTTTTATTCTTTCAACTAAAATACAATTAAAATCAATTAAAAAAGCACTCAATTTATTATCAATTTCATTAAAAACAATGTCATAAGCATAATAATAAAATTTTTTAAATTTAATTTGTTTAATATTTGCTTTTCCTAAAAATAACGAACTTACAGATTTTGAATCAAGATTAGAAAAAAATATATAATGTTCACCAATATATAAATTTCCATCAATCTTTTTGCAAGAAAAAAACGGTAAATTACTTAAATCAATAAATTCTTCATCCTTATTTAACGCAACATATTCTTGTAAAATTAAACTAGAATAAATTTGACATTCAGGTTTAAAACAATCCATTTTATAAAATATATCTTTATCTGTTGAGTTGCCAGTAATACTAATTATCATTTCACGTGGTAAATCGTTAAAAGTAACTTTTTTAATATAACCCTTAGAAAAATTTTCTTTATTTATTTTAATTCTTTCTCTAATAAAACAAATAAAATTATAATCACCATATCCAAATATAATTTCGGTATTATTTTTCTCATATTCCTCAATTTCACTATTTTTAAAAGGTGGTAAACTAATAACCGACCTCCATTCGCCATTAATACAAAGTAATTCAAAATTTAAAGATACATTTTCTTCTTCTAAAATTTTCTTTCTTAATTTGCATTCAGGAAGATTAGAACTTACACCTTCAGTATATAAAGAGCAAAAAGAATGCCCTCTTCCTTCATGAGCTGGTGAATGTTTAAAATAAGGTTTATTAATTTCACCTTCACAATAAGTAATATAATCTCCACATTCAACACACTTTAATGATTTAACTTCGCCAGAAAACAAAACACTATGCTTTCTATATTCATTAAATTCACTTATTTTAATGTTCTTTTTTGTAATAACATCAAAAGCTACTTCAATTCTCGCCATAAACTTATTTAATTATACACTGCTTTATTAGATATTTCTTTTATTCTTTACTGAAAAAACTCAACTTTTAGTTGAATTTTAATAAAAAACATATAAAAATAACTAAATTTTAATGAAATGAAATAAAGAATTGAAACTTAAATTAAAAAACAGATTGAAATTTAAATTAAAAAAACATTGATAAAGAAGCAATAAATCTATATAATTATTTTTGCAAATGCGCTAGTAGCTCAACTGGATAGAGTGTTTGGCTACGAACCAAAAGGTTGCGGGTTCGACTCCTGCCTAGCGCGCCAAAAGTAAGAAAAATATTCTAAAAAGTACGATAACTATCGTACTTTTTTTAATTTTCAAAAACTGGCGCGTCGGCCCTTTATCGGCACTGACCAATTTTAGAAAAATACATTTACTGATATAATATTGACAGACAAAGGAAAAAATTTAGTTTAGGAGGTGATGTAGTTTGTCGATATATAAATCAAATAAAAAACCAAGATTCTACTATATTGATGGACACGTTACTATAAAAGGCGAAAAACATCACTATTCTAAGCAATCTATTACGAATGAAAAATTCAAAGATAAGAAACGGGTTGAGGAATTAGAAAAAGAAATGGTCCATGATTTATTTAGAAAATATGGTAGATTAGATCCAAGGTTTAATAATTATACTTTAGATGATCTTGTTAAAGATTTCTTAAAGAAAAATGATGCAGATGGTAAGAAAAGAAGCACAATAAATGCAATTGAATATAAATTCAATAAGTATTACAAACCATTCTTTGGAGAAAAAGCTTTAGTTGAAGATTGTTTCACAGAAGATAAAATTCTAGATTTCAAAATCATGATTAAAAATTTAGATGCAAGTACTGATTATAAGAATTTAATCTTAAATACATTAAGTAGTTTAGTCAATTATGCTGCTAGAAAGAAAATCATTACATATGAAGATGAAAGAATGCTAGTTGATGATTTAGAACCATTTAAAAACTTTGAAGGAAAAAGTAACCTTCATAAATTTACTTCTTTAGAAGATGCTAAAAAGGTTTGGGAAAATGCATCAAATGAATACTTTAGATACATCATTGAATTTCTATATTATTCAGGATGTAGAATCAGTGAATTTCTTGCAATCCAATTTAAAGATATTGATTGTGGTAAAGACATTAATGATGAACTTGTTATATCTTGTGACATCAATAAACAAATCTTTACTTTAGAAGAAGGTCCTGTTCCATATTTAAAAAATGCAAGTTCAATAAGAACAACCTACTTTGTAGGAGAGGTTGCTAAACATTTCTTAGAATTTTTAGATAAATATAAATTTAAAGAAGATGATTTATTATTTAAAGTTTCTAAAAGTTCATTAAGAAGAGAGATGACAAATGCATTTAAAAAAGCAGGAGTAACTCATAACACATTGCATGGGTTTGGAAGAAAATCTATCGCTACTAATCTTTATATGGAAACAAAAGATGGTAAGCTCCCTCAACTCCTACTTGGACATAAAAATATAGATATGACTTTAAATACATATGTCTTAGAAAGTTCTATGAAAAATGAATTACTTAATGGATTAAAAGATCTGGAAAACTAGATTTAAAAATTAATTATTTATTATCTTCTTCTACTCTTCTTTCAAGTAATGCCTGTCTTTCTTCGATTCTATTTAAAGATTTAACAATTTTATCAAAAGCTATCTTAGCATTCTTTAATTCTTTATATTCTTCTTTAGATATGAAAATTCCTAATTCGTCTCCACGAATTAAGTAATCTAAAGAAACATGGTAGTAATTAGCTAAAATAACTAAAACTTCTAAACTAGGTTCGCATCTACCTAATTCATATTTACTTAATATATCTCTAGAGATATTACAATCTTCTGCAACCTTCTTAATTTCTTTTCCAGTTTCTTTTCTTAAAAATCTAAGTCTCTCGTTGAATTTCATATCTATATATTACAATAAAAAATAGATTATTTCGTAAATTTCGATGTCTAAAATACCAAAATTATATATTTATAAGTAAAAGAAGAAAAAAACTAGTTTATAGATAAATTTCAATTTAGATCTAAATTATAAATAAGTTATTCTTCCTTATTATAAATATTACTTATATAGATTAAATCTTATACATTTCTGCATTAATTTGTATCGAGTTTATAAGATTTAATCACACTTAAAAATTTCTTATACTAATATTAGAAAAATAAAAAAATTATTTTATTTCTTGAATCAAAATAGTATTAGGATTAAAAT
>CAVKZU010000075.1:0-3940 GCA_963660725.1 Lachnospiraceae bacterium
ATATTGTAATTTGACCATGCCTTATTCATTGTTGATTTTTGTGTTTTTTGAGAAAAACAAGATTTGCAAATAAACCCCCTTATTTTGAGAATCTTTAATTAAAACCTGTAAGTAATAATAAACGATAAAAATCTTTCTTAAATCGCTTTATTTTAAAATTTAAATAGTAAGTATTAAATACTTCTAGCATTTTTAAATGTAACTTAAAATAACTAACTAATGGAATGTTAATTCATCGAAAATTTAGAATATTTTGTATGGTATAATATTTTTGGAGATGGTTTTAATCTTCTTTTAAATTAAAGAAAATTTTAAATTAATATTTGATTATTGAATTAAATATTATTATTAATTTTCTAAATGAATATTAAAAGATAGATGGAAAAAACGGCACAAGGCTTAAAGCAAAGGAGGTATTATTAAATTGCCAGTTTATAAATTAAAATCTAATCCAAGTTATTACTTTATTGATGGACATGTTACTATAAATAAGAAAAGGTATCATTACTCAAGTCAATCTACTAAAGATGATAATTATAAAAAACTTAAATGGTGTAAAGAGAAAGAAAAGGAACTCATACATGAAACAAAAAGAAAGCATTTAAGTTTAGGATTAGATTCAAAAGTTTATAAGTTGAAAGATCTATTGTGTGATTATGTGTTAAAAATGAAAGTTGATGGTAGAAAAGATGGTACGATTAAAGCATTCAAGTTACAGTATAAGAATTACTTTAAAGATTTCTTTAATGAAGATTCTTTTGTAGAAGAATGTTTTAATGAAGAGAATGTTCTTAATTTTAAAGGTTTTATTAAGGATAAAGAATTATCAACTGATTATAAAAATCAAATATTAAATAGTTTAGGAAGGTTAATTAATTTTGCAGCAAGAAAGAAAAGGATAAGTTATGAAACAGAAAAAACTTTATTAGATTATTTAGATCCATTTAAAAATATTGATCCTAAAAGTACACTCCATAAATTCACTCCTTTAAAAGACGCTAGAAAAGTATGGGAGAATGCAAGTAACGAATATTTTAAATACATATTTGAATTCCTATATTATTCAGGATGTAGGATAAGTGAGTTTTTAGGAATAGAAGCAAGAGATGTAAAGTTTATTGAAGATTCAAACGACGTATTAGCAGTAATAGAAATATCTAAACAACTATTTAATTTAAAAGATGGACCAGTTCCATATTTAAAGAATCAAAGTTCTAATAGAACAATTTATTTTGTAGGAGATGTTGCAAAGCATTTTAAAGAGTATATTGAAAAAACTGGGTTTAAAGATGATGATTTATTATTTCCAATTTCTAAGAATCATTTAAGAAGAGAATTAAATAAAGCATTTGATAAAGCGAATGTAGAACATAATACATTCCATGGATTTGGAAGGAAGTCTATTGCAACTCAACTTTATTTAATTTATAAAGATGCAAAATTAGTACAACTCTTACTAGGACATAAAAATGTTGATATGACATTAAATACCTATATTCTAGGAGATTCATTAAAAGGAGAGTTAGTTAATAAATTAAAGAACCTTGAAAATTATGATTAATCATCTGGTTAAGTAGTAAAATTTAGAAAGATTAATGAAATATATTGATTCAATATCATGTGTTAGATTGTGTGATTATTTAGAATGAAATAAAAAAAGAAAATGTCAATTGAAGCAAATTTGAAATAGACCATATATTGTGGTATTGCTACAGATATCAAAAATAAGATGAAATTTGACATTAAATAATACATTTGATTTAATTAAAAATAAATTTATTATTAGGAGATACATATGGAAAAGATAAAAGACAAGGACGAAGCGCTAAAAACAATACGCAACTTTTTTGAACAAATTGATTTTGAATCTTTTGATGAGTCATTGTGGAAAGATAGAGAATTCGTATTAGAAGCAGTTAAAAATGATGGATTTACATTAATATATGCCGACGCCTCATTGAAGAAAGATAAAGAAGTCGTTTTAGAGGCAATTATAAGCAAATGCTATGCATTAGAATTCGCCGACAACTCATTAAAGAAAGACAAAGAATTCGTTTTAGAAGCAATTACAAATAATTGCCTGGCATTTGAATTCACTGATGATTCATTTAAGAAAGATAAAGAAGTCGTTTTAAAGGCAGTTACAAATAATGGCTATGAATTAAAGTTCACTGATGATTCATTAAAGAAAGACAAAGAAGTCGTTTTAGCAGCAGTTACAAACAATGGCTGGGCATTAGAATTCGCTGATGACTCATTAAAGAAAGATAAAGAAGTTGTTTTAAAGGCAGTTAAAGGCAATGGCTTTGCATTAAAATACGCTGACGACTCTTTAAAGAAAGACAAAGAATTCGTTTTAGAGGCAGTTAAAAATGATGGCTTTGCATTAAAATTCGCTGATGACTCATTAAAGGAAGACAAAGAAGTCTATTTAGAGGCAGTTAAAAACGATAATAGGGTATTGGAATACGTAGACGAGTCATTCAAAAATTATATAATCAATATGGTAGTGGCTGAAAAATCCAAACTTAAATAATATATGTGTTTTAAATTTAAAAGATAGTTAATACAAAGTATTAAAATAAAATTGGCTGATTAGCGATAAATTGGTCTGCTTTTTCGTTTGAATATTGCTTGCAGTTGCAGCTATACCAGTATTATTTCCAAGATTGTTTAAAAGCGATTAAAAAAGGTCAGTTGTTGCTGATCTTTTTCTTTGGAATAAAATTCTATATGTTGTATTTATTGCCTGCATCTTGTCTATTTTCAATTTGATTAAGGCATGTTGCAATTTCATCAAAGGATTTCTTTGCAAGTTTTAATTTTTCATATTCTTCTAGCGAGATATAAACACCTTTCTTATCTTCACCTCTCAATAAAAAATCAATAGAAACACCATAATAATCTGCAATTTGAATTAGAGTATCATAGCTTGGTTCATAATCACCACGTTCATATTTGCCAAATAGACCAGGACTGATATGTAAATCATCAGCAACTTGTTTCATTTTCTTTCCTTTTTCTAAACGTAAATTTCTTAAAACTTCATAATATTTCATTATTTTTACCTCCATTAATTATTGTTATTTTCATCCATATTTCTTACTTTAATAGTATTTAAAGTATTATGAACATCACTTAAACATTCGTTAAATTTAATTAATTTTAAATATTCTTCTTTTGAGATAGTTATTTCTTCTCTATTTTCACCTCTCAATAAAAAGTCAATAGAAACACCATAATAATCTGCTAGTTTAATTAAAAATTCATAACAAGGCTCATTTCTTCCTCTTTCATATTTTCCAAGAAGATCTGAGTGAACACCTAAATCGCTTGCAACTTCAGCCATTGTTTTATTTGTTTCCTTACGTAAATTTCTTAAATTTTCATTAAATTTCATATGCTTATCTCCTTAAAATATATCCTTAAATAAAGAACTTAATTCTTTAGTTTCAAAGAAGGAACAATGAAAATAAGATTTATTTTCTTCATTAATACATTCTTTAATGTAATAATAACCTTCTTCTTCTAATTCTTTAATTGCTGAATTGATTGTGCTTACTTCATCATTTGGAAAGAACTCATAAATTGCATCTAAACTAAAATTATCTTCGTAAACAAGTTTTAATGATGCTAAATAAAGTCCTAAAGCATTAATGGATAATCCACTTTCAATAATTTCATTTCTAATAATTGTAAAATTATCTAAATCTTCATTTTTTAATCCATCAGCTTTACCAGTATGCAATGTTCCAATACTTGGAGTTTCAATCTTTTCATTTCCATTTAATAATTCATCTTTTTTACTCATTTTTTTTAAATCTCCTTTAAATTTTTAAAATAGTTCATATACATGTTAATAAAATAAATTTTTAATACAATATTTGTATATAAACTAATTTTTTTCTGATAATATTATAATCCTTATACTATTCTGATT
>CAVKZU010000076.1:0-3470 GCA_963660725.1 Lachnospiraceae bacterium
AATTACAAGTGGAGATATTGTCCTTAATATTATGGATGATATTGATTTAAGTGGTGATAATTGGACTCCAATGAATTTATGGGCAGAAAATAAAGTTACTATTAATGGAAATAACCATAAGATTAAGAATATGACGATTGTTAATGGCGAAGGTACTACATATGAAAGTGCTGTTGGATTTATTGGATCTGGAAGAGATGTTACTATTAATGATTTAACATTTGAAAATGCTAGTATTAATGTTACTGGTAAATTTGTAGGTACTGTTATTGGATATGCAGCTGGCACAATTAATTTAAATAATGTTGATGTTACTAATTCAAAAGTATTAACTAGTGATTTAGATGCTCCTCTAGATAATAATGATCGATATTCAATTCGTGTTGGTGGACTTATTGGATATTTATATAATCCAGATAAAACTGAAACAAAAGTAAAATTAAATTTAGTTAATTGTGATGTTAAAAATACAGAGATTTCAGGATTTCACAATGTTGGTGGTATGGTTGGAAGTACCTTTACTGAAAAAGGAAATACTGTAACTGTAGAAGGATGTAGTGCTATTGGCAATACTATTGCTTATAGAGATAATAGACAAAGTGCAGGTACAGGTGCTTTTGTATTCGGTGCAGATAATGGTTATAAAGAATATAAACCAGCTTCTGGATTCACATATAGTGGTAATACAATTAAAAAACCATAATATTTATTAAAGAAGAACTGTTAGGAAGAAAAACCTAATGGTTCTTTTTTTCTAATTTATTTTGATTTTATGTAAACTCAAAAAATTTGAATCTTTGTCCTGGAAATTAGGCAACAATTCAATTAGAACAATAAATATTTATTCGTAAATGTTATATAATATTAAGTAATTAAATGAAGTGATTAAAGTAATTCTTAATGATTTAAATAAGTAACTTTAAATAACTTTTACATTAAAAGTACTTGTTTATTTAGTATAATAATTTAAGTATTAATTTTAAAAAAAGGGGATGAGATTTAAATGTCAAAAAAAGAATTTGCAGAATTTGAAAAAATGATTTTAGAATTTTTAGAAAAAAATAAAGAAGAAAATATTCCATTAATTAATAAAAATACTGGGGAAGAAGAATATATTACAATTGTTGATAAACCAACTATTAAAAAGGGTGAACCAAAAACTGATATTTATATACTTGCTAAAAAACTTGATAATGCAATGAATGAATATAAAATCTCAGTTAAAAAGAATAATGCTGACTTTTTAGAAAACAAAACGAATGCTTTACGTGCTAAAGAGATTTTAGGTGATAATTGGGAAGAAATCATTTCTAATGCTACAAAAAAACTAAAAGATAAATTCCAAAATAAAACATTAGTTTATTTTGATAAAGAAGGTAGAGTTGATAAAGGAAGTATTACATTAGGATGGAAATTTGAATTTGTAAATAAAAAGAATGGTAGGTTATCTGATAAAATTGATTTAACAAAAGATCAAATAATCGATATTTATAGTGGTACAAATCTTCCTGAATCAAAAAAAGATGCCTTTGTAGATGGTAAGATAATTAAAAATTCTGGGGTAGCAAATTACATCTATATTGGAAATAAAGAGAAAATTAAAAATTCTCAAAACATTATTGATAATATTATTCCTATTTCAGAATTCATTGATGAAACAGATAATATGGACTTATATTTTGCATGCAAAGCTTTAAATTATAGAAGTTTAAATCAAAAAAATGGAAAGAATGGTACATATGATGGGAATAGACCACTTGCTGTATTTGTAAAATGGAAAGCAGAAGATGATAAACTTATTGGTGAATTAGTATTTGATGAACCTTTAAAGCATAAAGGAAATGAAGTATATGAAGATTTAAAAAAAGCATTAGATAAGTTAAATGCTTCAAATACAAATGATTTAACTAAAGACCAAGTAATCATTAAGAAAGTAAATAAGAGGGAAGATTAATATGATAGAAAATAGAAAATTTCATTCTTCAAATCTTTTATCTTCAAATGAAGTTAAGTTCATTCTTCTTAAAAAAATAAATGAAGAAATAGAAAAAGCAAATAAGCTTGAAGATACAATTGATATTACTTGTGAATATAGAGAAGATCGATATAATGTTTTATCTTTATTTTCGGGGTGTGGAGGTCTTGATTTAGGAATTGAACTTTCAGGACTTTTTAATAAATATGGAGATTACGTTTTAAATATTTTTAAAGATAAAAATAAATATTCAGACATTAGGGAAGAAAGTATTTTCAATATTATTTATTCTAATGATATTTTTACTGAAGCTAATGAAACACACAAAATCAATTTTAGAAATAATATTTATATGGATGAAACTAATATCCGTAAGATTAAAAAATTCCCTAAATGTGATGTTGTAATTGGTGGTTTCCCTTGTCCTGGATTTTCAGAAGCTGGTCCTAGATTAATTGATGATGAACGAAATTTCTTGTATTTACATTTCATAAGATGTTTAATCCAAACTCAACCAAAGGTATTTATTGCAGAAAATGTTAAAGGAATGTTAACTTTAGGTAATGGTGAGGTTTTTAAACAAATATATGAAGATTTTCAAGCAGCTGGATATAAAATACATTACAAACTTTTAAATGCTTGTGATTATGGAGTAGCTGAAATCCGTGAACGTGTTATTTTAGTAGGTATTAGAAATGATTTGAATGATTCATTTAAATATCCTTCTCCTACTAATTTTAAAGATAAAGAACCATTTTGGAGATCTTTAAAAGATGAAATTTGGGATTTAAAAGATAATCCAGGAGAATATTTCGAAGGAGATTTTTCTTCAATATTCATGTCTAGAAATAGAAAGAAAAGTTGGGAAGAACCAAGTTTTACAATTCAGGCATCAGGAAGACAAGCACCAATACATCCTAGTTGTGAACCAATGATTAAAATTGGGAAAGATAAATACTTATTTGGAGAGTCAAAAGAAAAAGTTAGAAGACTTTCAATTAAAGAAATTGCAAGAATTCAAACTTTCCCTGATTGGTTTGAATTTAGTAAAGGTAATAGTAAAAGAAATAATAATGCTAAAATCGATCTTGTATATAAACAAATTGGTAATGCAGTTCCTGTACTTCTTGCATATCATGTTGGTAAAGAAGTTGCTAATTTCTTAATAAAAGAATCCCCATTAGATAAATAATTATTTTAATATTAGAAAATTAAAATAATAATCCAATTATTGCTTGAATAATGCTATTTAAGAAAGAAATTACTAATGAATGATTATTTCTCATTATTCTATAAAATCTTTCTTAGATAGCTTTATTTTTAATAAAATTTTTTGATGATGGATATAATACAAAAATTCAATAATTATCCTTGAATTTAGGGAACAATTGGTAGCCAGACCAAGAAAAAGACTTATTAATATGATAAAATTATATTAGCAAATGTGTTATTTTAGATAAATAGAATCACATGTTAAATTTCAATTTAAGTTTAA
>CAVKZU010000077.1:0-7450 GCA_963660725.1 Lachnospiraceae bacterium
GGACTACTAGCTCATAGTGATGGAGATGTTGTTATTCATTCATTAGTAGATGCTTTAATTGGTGCAATGAATGAAGGAGATATTGGAAAAATATTTCCAGATACTGATAATAAATATAAAAATATATCGTCAATTTATTTTTTAGAAAAAGTAAAAGAAATGTTAAAAGATAGAGATTTAGAAATTGAATATATTGATATATTTATTAGTTGTGAAGCTCCAAAACTTAAAAATTATATTTTAAAAATGAGAGAAACGATTTCTTCAACATTAGAAATTAGTATTAATGTAATTTCAATTAAAGCAGGTACTAATGAAGGAATTGGAGAAGTTGGTATGAATTTAGCAATTGAAAGTTACGCAACTTGTTTATTGAAGGAGAAAACTTATGGAAAAGAAAATTAGAGTTAGATACGCTCCATCTCCAACTGGTTATTTACATATTGGTGGAGCTCGTAGTGCTTTATTTAATTATTTATACGCAAAGAAATTTGATGGTGATTTTGTTTTTAGAATCGAAGATACTGATATTGAAAGAAATATTGAAGGCGCAGAAACAGAACAACTTCATGATTTAATTTGGCTTGGTATTGTTCCTGATGAATCAACAGAAAATCCAAATCCAAAATACGCTCCATATCGTCAAATGGAAAAACTCGATATTTATAAAAAATATTGTGATGAACTTGTTGAAAAAGGTTATGCTTATGAATGTTTTGATACAAGTGAAGAATTAGAACAAATGAAAGAAGAACAACTTTCTAGAGGTGTTAAATCTTTTAAATATGATAGACATTCTTTATCTTTAACAAAGGAAGAAAAAGAGGCATATATTAAAGAAGGAAGAAAACCATCTATTAGATTAAAAATGCCTAGCAATCATGAATTAAAATTTAATGATTTAGTTAGAGGTGAAGTTTCTTTTAATAGTGATGATATTGGAGATTTCATAATAATGAAATCAAATGGAATTCCTACTTATAACTTTGCAGTTGTTGTTGATGACCATTTAATGGAAATCACTCATGTTTTAAGAGGTGAAGAACATTTATCAAATACTCCTAAACAACTTCAAATTTATGAATATTTCGGATGGGACGCTCCTGAATTTGGACATATGACAATTATCATTAATCCAAATGGTAAGAAGTTATCAAAAAGAGATCATAACATTTTACAATTTATGTCTCAATATAAAGAACTTGGATATATTCCAGAAGCTGTTTTAAATTTCTTATTCTTACTTGGATATACTGATGGTGAAGGAAGAGAAATTATTTCAAAAGAAGAAGCAATTGCATCTTTTGATCCTTCACGTTTATCAAAATCTCCAGCAATGTTTGATTCAAAACGTTTATTATGGATTAATTCACATTATATTAGAAATTTAGATGATGATAAATATTTTGAATTTATTAAACCATTTATGGATAAAGTTACTTTAAATGAATCACTAGATAAAAAAGAAATTGCATTATTATTTAAAAATGAAATTCAATATGGTGCTCAAATTGTTGATTTATTAAATGAAATTTTAATAAAAAATACTGAATTAAGTGATGAAGAAAAAGAAATTTTAAATAAAGAAAGTTCATCAAAAGTTAAAGAATTATTCAAAAATAAATTAATGAATGTAAGTGAAATTTCTCAAGAATCCATTAAAAATATCTTTAATGAAATCAAAAATGAAACTGGTTTAAAAGGTAAAGATATCTTTATGCCAATTAGACTTTCATTAACAGGTCATAGTCATGGAATTGAGATGCATAATCTTGTAAAAATTCTTGGAAAAGAAGAATGTTTTAATAGATTATAATTATAGAAATCTCATTAAGTTTAAAGTATAATAAAAAAGTAAATTGAGGTAGTTATGGAAAAAGATTATAAGAATTGTTCAATGGCAGATTGTGCATTTGGAATTTTATCTTCTATGGAAGGTGAAATTTCATTTAAAGAATTATTTGAAGAAGTTTGCAGATTACAAGAAATCCCTGAAGATAAAAAAGGTGATTTAATTGCAGATTTATTTACTTCATTAAATTTAGATGGCCGTTTTGCTGTATTAAAAAATAATATGGTTGATTTAAGAAGTAGAAGAAAATACGACGAAATCAAAGTTGATATGCAAAGTCTTTATGACGCTGAAGAAGCTAGTGAAGGATCAAGTGATGATTCAGGTGATGATGAAGACGAAGAAAGTAAAGAAGATGAAGATGATGAAACTTTAAGAGGTGAATCATCAGAAGATTCAAATTATTAATTTAACTAATAATAAATTTTTATTATTCATATAAAGTTAGGAGGAAATATTTATGTTAGTAAATGCTGCTGAAATGATTAATAAAGCTCATGAAGGTCATTACGCTATTGGTGCTTTCAACATCAATAATATGGAATGGATCAAAGCTATTTTAACTGCTGCTGAAGAAATGAAATCACCTGTAATTTTAGGTGTTTCTGAAGGTGCAGGAAAATATATGTGTGGCTTTAAAAATGTTGTTGCAATGGTTAAAGGAATTCATGATTATTTAGGAATTACAGTCCCTGTTGCATTACATTTAGATCATGGTACATATGAAGGTGCTAAAGCTTGTTTAGATGCTGGTTTTACATCAATTATGTTTGATGGTTCACACTATCCATTCGAAGAAAATTTAGAAAAATCAAAAGAATTAATCGGTCTTGCTCATTCATTAGGTAGAAGTATTGAATGTGAAGTTGGTGGAATTGGCGGAACAGAAGATGGTGTTACATCAAATGGTGAATTAGCTGATCCAAAAGAATGCAAAACAATTGCTGATTTAGGCGTTGATTTCTTAGCTGCTGGTATTGGTAATATCCATGGTATTTATCCATCAAACTGGAAAGGATTAAATTTTGAAAGATTAGGTGAAATCCAAGACGCTACAAATGGTAAACCACTTGTTTTACATGGTGGAACAGGAATTCCAGCTGATCAAATTGCAAAAGCAATTTCATTAGGTGTTTCAAAAATTAATGTTAATACAGAATTACAACTTCAATTCGCTGCTGCTACAAGAAAATATGTTGAAGCAGGTAAAGATTTAGAAGGCAAAGGTTACGATCCAAGAAAATTATTAAAACCTGGATATGAAGCTATGGTTGCTATCGTTAAAGAAAAAATTAAAGAATTCGGTAGTGATGGTAAGGCATTCTAATGGAGTTTAAAAAAGAATTAGAAATAATGTTAGAAGCAGCTAAGGCTGCTTCTTTAAACATTATGGAATATTATAAAAAAGGTTTCCATGTTGAAATAAAAGATGATAATTCACCTGTTACAGAAGCTGATAAAACAACTGATAAATTAATTAGAGAAAAATTAGGAAAAGCCTTTCCTACTTATTCTTTTTTAACTGAAGAATCTTTAGATGATAAATCAAGATTAGATAATGATTATGTATTTATTGTAGATCCTGTTGATGGTACTGAAGATTTTGTTCATCATTATGATGAATTTACTTGTAATATTGCTTTAAGTTATAAACATGAAGCAGTTGTAGGCGTTATTGCAGTACCATGCAAGAATTTAATCTATTATGCAGTTAAAGGCGAAGGTGCTTACAAATTAGACTTAAATACAAATGAATTAACTAAAATTCATGTAAACAATAAAAAAACTAATTTAACTGCATTAAAATCAAGATTCCATGCTGTTGCTGCGGAAGAAGAAGTTTATAAAAAATACAAAGATATTATTACTACAGTTATTCCTGTTGGTTCTACTTGTAAAGCATGTAGAATTGCAGAAGGTACAGCAGAATTATCTTATAGATTAAATAAAGGTACAAAAGAATGGGATACTGCAGCTTTCCAAATTTTAGTAGAAGAAGCTGGAGGATACGTTTTAACTCTTGATAAAAAAAGAATGATGTATAACCGTGAAGATGTTTATAACGATACATATATCATCTTAAATAATTTAGATAACTGGTTATTATAATAAAAATAAGGTGTAAGATTAAATTTCCTACACCTTTTAAAATACTTAATTTCGATTGTTTTTAAGTTGTTCTAAAGCTTTTTTAACTTCCTCTTTTTCACTTGCAAGTCTAACAGCAACTACTCCAGGGACTTCTTCCATTAAAATAACTTCAATTCCGCCTTCTAAAGTAGATCCAATTAAACTACAACCATCACAAGCACCACTCATTGTGATATAAACGATTCCATCTTCAAAAGAATCAAATTCACAACTACCACCATCTCTTTCTAAAAATGGTTTAATTTTTTCTAATGTTTCTTTAATTTTCTCAATTGTTTCTTCGTTATTCATACCTAATTATTATAATTTATTTATATTCAAAAATAAATTTATATACTCCTTTTTTGGTAAAAAAAAGACTAAGCAATTCTTAGTCAACTCTATATATGAACAAGCATTCACTTGATATTTTAATTCTTGGTGCCCGGGACCGGAATCGAACCGGTACGGTATCGCTACCACAGGATTTTAAGTCCTGCGCGTCTACCTATTCCGCCACCTGGGCATCTAGATTGGTGACCCACTGGAGATTCGAACTCCAGACCCCTTGATTAAAAGTCAAGTGCTCTACCAACTGAGCTAGTGGATCATAAGTTTTTTTCTGGCTGGAGTGGCTGGACTCGAACCAGCGGAATGACAGAGTCAAAGTCTGTTGCCTTACCTCTTGGCTACACTCCAATAAAGAAAGTGGTGGGAGGGGGCAGATTCGAACTGCCGAACCCGAAGGAATTGATTTACAGTCAACCGCGTTTAGCCTCTTCGCTACCCTCCCATAAGGATAACACTTGGTGGATGTTAGAGGGCTCGAACCTCTGACCTCCGCCGTGTAAAGGCGATGCTCTCCCAGCTGAGCTAAACATCCTTCCGTTACACGTCTTAACGTGCTTTAATAATATATCAGTTCTACTGATTAATGTCAAGAATTAAATTAATTATTTTTTTGAATTAATTTTTAGAAGGGGTTCCTAAAAACAAAATAATTAACTTAACCTTAAGAATTATACACTTTCCACTAGAAAAAATCTAGATTTTTTTTATAATATTATCATGAAAATAAAAGAAAAGATTAAGAGTATTAAAACTGCAAGATTAATTGGAGAAATTATTACTATTTTAATAGGTATTATGTATATAGTAATTAAATTCTGCCCAGTCGTTCAATTTACTGATAAGCAAGTTGTTTCACAAATTTCTTTAGGATTTGAATATGTAATTGATATTATTCCAATTTGCGCACTTATTATTTTTGAAATTTTATATTTTATAAAGAAGAATAAAATATTTTATATTTTATCTTTAGTATTTGTAGTAATTTCATTTATTATATTTGTATTTTATGGATTAATTTCTAACTTACTTTTCTGGGTATTTTTCTTGATTGGTATTCTTTATTTGATTAACATAATTTTAGTTATTATGTTAAAAGAAAGTAATGATCCACAAGTTTTAGAAGAACAAAAGTAAAAGGATCAGCGATTTGCTGATCCTTATTTTTTTAATAACCTTTTTTTCCGAGTAAATGGAACATATTCTTTTTATAAATTTCAACACCTGGTTGGTTAAATGGATTAACACCAAGTAAGTATGCACTCATAGCACATGCTTTCATGAAGAAATATAATAAGTGTCCTAAACTTCTTGCATCTAATGTATCAAGATTAATTGTGATATTTGGAACTCCGCCATGTTCAGAATGAGCTTTTAAAGTACCAATATACGCTTTTTCATTAATATAAGATAATTTTTTACCAGCAAGATAATTTAATTCATCTAAATTTTCTTCATCATAAGGAACTGTGACATCACTTGTTGGATGATTAATATAAATAGTTGTTTCATAAAGAATTTTACTACCATCTTGAATAAATTGTCCAAGAGAGTGTAAATCAGTTGTGAAAGTACAAGAAGAAGTTAAAACAGCTTTACTAGCTTTACCTTCACTTTCATCGAATAATTGTTTCCACCATTCATTTAACATTTTTAAACGTGGTTCATAACTACATAACATTTCAACGCTATATCCACTGTTATATAAGAAATTTCTTTCAACAGCATATTGATAAGCAGTATTTTCATAAATACTTGGATTATCATATTCTTTTTGAGCGTCTCTACAACCTGCAAGTAAAGCATTAATATCAATACCAGCACATGCAATTGGGAATAAACCAACTGGAGTAATTACTGAGAATCTTCCACCAATATTTCCAGGTAAAACGTATGTTTCATAACCTTCTTTATCAGCTAAAGTTTTTAAAGCGCCTTTTTCTTTATCAGTAACTGCAACAATAGCGTCTTTTGCTTTTTCTTTTCCTAATTTCTTTTCAAGCATTTCTTTTAAAATTCTAAATGAAACGCTAGTTTCTGTAGTAGTACCACTTTTTGAAATAACACAAACACAGAATTTTTTATCTTTAATGTGTTCTAATAAATCGTAAGAATAATTTGGATCTAATGTATTACCAAAATATAATACTTCCATTTTCATTTGTTCATTGAATGAACCTGCTAAAGCTTCAATACAAGCTCTTGCACCTAAATAGCTTCCACCAATTCCACATACAACTAAAGTTTCATAATTTGTTTGGAATTCCATTGCTTTTTTAAGCATTCTTGTAACTTCATCTTTGTCATAGTTAGTAGGCCAATCAAGCCATCCTAAGTAATCACTACCAAGACCAGTATGGTCATTAATCATATCGTGAATGTTACGAACTCTTTCTTCGTATTCTTGAAATGGAGCAAGATTTTTCTTACCGCAATAATCAAAACTAACCTTTAAACTCATTAATTTTTCTCCCTATTTAACTCTTCCTCTATCATTTTAGGAAGAGATTTACCTAATTTTTTAAAATCAATATCTCTTAAATAACTTGTTATTTTTTTAGATGGAGATATTTCTTTATAAACATTTAATTCTTCAGGTAATCTTTTTAAAGATACCGATAAGAATTTTGTGTTTTCATCAACTGATTTTACATATACTTTGATTGTATCTCCACAATGAAAATATTTTTGAATATTATTTACAAAGTTGTTAGATATTTCAGAAATATGTAATAATCCGCTATAAGCACCATCAAATGATAAAAAAACTCCATATTTTTTAACTGAAGTTATGATTCCTTCTACAATGTCTTTTTCTTGATATTTAGGTGTAATCATTTATTCTATTTCCTTAATAATGCTTCAAGTAACTTCAAATCTTCTTTTGTAGTCACTTTAAAATTAAGGGAACTACCCTTAACCATTTTAATATTATACTTGTTTTTTTTGCAAATTGTAGTATCATCAGTAAATTTTTCCTTGTTTTTTGAATATAAAGAATAAAGTAAGGAAAAATTAAAAGTTTGAGGAGTTTGAATTCTTTTTATTTTATCTCTTTCTAGATATGAATCTAACTCATTATTTTTATTTTGTACAATTGTGTCAACTTCATCAATATAA
>CAVKZU010000078.1:0-5385 GCA_963660725.1 Lachnospiraceae bacterium
ATTATAAATGATCAAATTTTATGGTATGGAAGCATAAATCCTTTTAATTATTCTCCAAAGGATGACACAATATTAAGAATTGAAGATTCGGAATATGTTAAAGAAATTCTTGATAATTAATTTCAGGTGCAAAAATGATTGAAAATTGCACCTCAAATGCTTGAAATTAACTTATAGGTGCAAATTATGAGTGTTAAGTCTGAGTATTTTATTCATTTTCTTTATAAATAATAAAAAAGAATCCTATAATTTATTAACTAAAGATAGGATTCTTTATACTTATTTAATAAAATTAAACAGATTCTTTTTGATTATCAATCTTGTGAGCTCGCTTATTTGATAATTCAATCATTAATATATTAATTAATATGAATATTAATAAGAATATAGGCATAATCCAAATACCAATATTTTCTTGTAATAATCCAAAAAGTAAAGGCATAAAGGTTGTACCAATATATGCAAAAGCCATTTGAAGAGAAATAACTGATGAACTATATTTTTTACCAAATTTATAAGGAGCCATATGCATAATAGAAGGATAAATTGGGCCCATTCCAATACCTAAAATAATAAATCCAACAATTGGGAATATATAATTAATTGATGATAAGAAGATTAAAATAATACCAATTATTTCTAATACTGTTCCAATTCTAATCATATTTTTATCCCCAATTTTATTAGTGATAAATCCTGAAATTAGTCTTCCAAGCATTAATCCTCCATAAATTAAAGATCCTAAAGATGCTACTAATTCACTTGATAAAGTTTCATAACGTCCTGCAAAGAAACTTGAAGTCCATAAAAAACATGTAGCTTCTGCACTACAATATGCAAAAAATGCGATCAAAGTTGCAATAACTCCTGGAACAATAAATGTTTTTCTTATTCCAACACTTTTAACTTTTTCTTCTTTTTCTTCATCATTTTCTTTACCTTTAACTTTATTCCAAACAGGTAATGTTAAAATAACAATCGCTAAAATTCCAATTTGAATATAAGAAGTCCAAGAATATCCTTCATTCCATCTTGCGTATTTTAACGCTAAAGACATAATATTTGGACTAATTACAGCACCTATTCCATAAAAACAATGTAAAAAACTCATGACTGCACCTGAATAATTATTAGCAACATAATTATTAATTGCGCTATCAATCGCACCAGCTCCTAAACCATAAGGAATTGCAAAAAGGAATAACATCCAATATTCTTTACAAAAAGAAAAACCTAAAAGTCCAATAATTGTTAATCCAATAGAAAAAACACAAATCCATTTAGTATGGAATTTTTTAATAAAATAAGGACTTATTAATGCAGAAATAATAGTCATAAATGAAATAACCATTGAAACATATCCTGCATAAGACGAAGGAACATTAAATTCTATATGCATTGTAGGCCATGCTGAACCAAGTAAAGAATCTGGTAATCCTAAACTAATAAAAATTAAAAATATAACTGCAAGTAATAATGAACCCATAAAATATCCTCAAAAATATTATTAAATTATAATTTTTTTAATCATAAAGTAAAGAAAATTGATTATTTATATAAAAGACAGATATTTTACTTATATTAAATTTAAATAAAATAAATTATTAAGTTCATATTAAGATAGATTAAATTTAAAATAATTACTTTACAAAAATAGAAATTTAATATTTAATACTTGCAATATGGAAAGAAGATTTGAGCTTAAAAACATTTCTATTAATAAAAAGATGTTTAAAAAGACTTCAAATTTTGTTTTTCATTATTATTGTTTATTTAGAGCTTAGTGTTTCATCCACTAGGCTCTTTTTTTGAGGAGGTAATTTATGAGTGAAAAAAACAATAATTTAGTATTAGATGTTGATGAAAAACCAAAGAAAATAAAAGATTGGTTCTTATTTAGTATTCAACATATTCTTGCAATGCTTGTCGCATGCATTACAGTTCCTTTATTAACTGGACTTCCTATTGCTGCAACTTTAATTAGTGCAGGAATTGGCACAATTTTTTATATTGTTGTTACTAAATTTAAATCTCCAGTATTTTTATCATCATCTTTTGCGTATCTTTCTCCAATGTCTAGTGCATTAGCGATTGGATTAATTGCAAAAGAAGGTACAGTTAATGATAGTGGAATGAATTATCTTGCTTTAATCTTAGGAATGATTATGGTAGGACTTGTTTATTCAATTATTGCCTTAATTATTAAATTTGTAGGTACTAAATGGTTAGATAAATTATTACCTCCAATTATTGTTGGACCAGTTATTATGGTAATTGGACTTTCTTTATCTACTAGTGCAGTTTCATTTATTACCACTAATACTAATAATGAATATAACTGGATGGCGATTTTATCAGGACTTGTTGCATTAATTGCAACTGCTTTAAGTGCACATTATGGAAAAGGTACTATTAAACTTATTCCATTTGTTATTGGAATTTTATCTGGGTATATCTTTGCAGTTTTAGTTACTTTAATTGGATATTATGGATGTAAAAATTCTTATTTTAATATTGTAGATTTTTCTCCTTTTGAAGCGATATTTGGAAAAGGTAATATCAGTGTTGCTTCTTTCTTTAATTATAAATTATTTGTACCTAATGATAGTGAATCATTTATTTTCTTAAGATTTGATGAAATTTCTAGATTTAATTGGGCTAATATTGGACAAGTTATGTTACTTTTTATCCCTGTTTCTTTAGTTACAGTTTGTGAACATGTTGGAGATCATAAGAATTTAGGTAATATTATTAATAAAGATTTATTAAACGATGAACCAGGTATGAAAAGAACATTACTTGGTGATGGTGTTGCTACTGCTATTAGCGGTGCTTTATGTGGTGCTGCAAACACAACATATGGAGAAAATGTTGCAGTAGTTGGAATGACAAAAATTGCATCTACTAAAGTTGTATTTAGTGCTGCTTTAATGACAATAGTTATAGGATTTATTACTCCTTTTAGTGCATTATTTGAAACAATTCCTCATTCTGTTACTGGTGGAGTTGCACTTGTTTTATATGGTTTTATTGCATCAAGTGGTATAAAAATGTTGATTAATGAAAAAATTGATTTTAATAAAATGAAAAATATTTTTATTGCTAGTGTAATTCTTGTTAGTGGAATTGGTGGATTAATCTTTAAATTTGGAGATCCAAATAATCCTACAATTCAAATTACTTCAATTGCAGTTGCAATGATTTTAGGCATTTTCTTAAATGTTATCTTAAAAGATAAAAAAGAAGAAAAAGAAGAATTAAAATAAGAAAGTTATAAAGAAAATCAAAATAAATTAGAAAATTATTAAATAATTGGATAATTTTTAAAATTACTTACTTCTTGATAAGTAAGAAGACAAAAATTCATTTGATATTTAAGTTAATTTTTAGTATACTTGATTAGCATATTTATGAAATATGTTCTTCTCTACTCATTATTAAGATGAGTCAGATGTCCAAAGGGAGGTTAAAAAACATGAAAAAGTACGAAATTATGTACATTCTTAAGCCAACTTTAGATGATGCAGCAAGAAAAGAAGAAATGAACAAATTAAGTTCAATCTTATCAAACAATGGTGCAAAAGTTGGAAAAGTAAACGAATGGGGCCTTAAAGATCTTGCTTATGAAATTAAGAAAGAAAAGAAAGGTTATTATGTTGTTTTAAAAGTTGAAGCTGAAAAAACTGCATTAGATGAATTCAGTCGTCTTACAAAATTCAATAGTAATGTATTAAGATTCTTAATTACTGTTGATCACGAATAGTAAGGAGAAAGAATAATGATTAATCGTGTAGTATTAGTTGGTCGTTTGACCAAAGATGTTGAACTTCGTAGAACACCATCAGGAGCAGCAGTTGCAAGTTTTACTCTTGCAGTTGATAATCCAACATTCGGCGCAAACCGTGAAAAAACTTCAAGCTTTATTAGTTGTACTGCTTGGAATGGTGCTGCTGAAATTCTTGGAAAATATTGTAGAAAAGGAAGTCAACTTGGAGTTGATGGACGTTTACAAACAAGAAGCTATGATAGAAAAGATGGTACAAAAGCTTATGTTACTGAAGTTATTGTTGAAAATATTACACTCTGTGGTTCAAAATCAACATCAAATAACAGTGTAAATCCATCAAGCGATAACGATTTCATGCAACCATCAAATGATGAAAGTTTAGATTTATCAAGTGATGATATTGCAGATGATGATTTACCTTTTTAAAATAGGAGAAAAATATGGCATTCGTTAAAAAAAGAAGTAAAAAGAAAGTTTGCTATTTTACAAAAAACAAAGTCAAATTTATTGACTACAAAAACGTTGAGCTTTTAAAGAAATTTATCTCTTCAAGTGGTAGAATTTCTCCACGTAGATTAACTGGCACAAGTGCTAAATATCAAAGAGAATTAGCAAAAGCTATTAAAAACGCACGTTATATGGCATTACTTCCATACGTTGAAGATTAATTAAATAGTAAATTTATATGGGTTAGGTAGAAATATCTAACCTTTTTTACTTTTATAACTTATAATAAAAACTAAAACCTATAATAACTTATAACAACTTGTAATAACTTATAATAAATTTAAAAACCTATAACAACTTATAATAACTTATAATAATTTATAATAACTTATAGTTAATTGTACTTTAAAAAAATAGATATGCTATTATATTTATAAGATGTTTAAGGAGGGGTTTAAAATGAGTGGATTAAACATTGCATTACTTGTTATTTTATTATTTGTGATATTTGCATTACTAATATATTTATTAACAAGATTTAAAATTGTAAGACAAAGTGAAGAATTTGTTGTAGAAAGACTTGGAGCGTATAAAACTACTTGGACTGTAGGACTCCATTACTTATGTCCTTTTGTTGATAAAGTTAGTAAAAAAGTTTCATTAAAGGAACAAATATATGATTTTCCACCTCAACCAGTTATTACTAAAGATAATGTTACAATGCAAATTGATACAGTAGTTTTCTTTTATGTAACTGACGCAAAACTTTATGCATATGGAATTGATGATCCGATTCAAGGTATTCAAGCATTGAGTGCAACAACTTTGAGAAATATTATTGGTGATTTAGATTTAGATGATACTTTAACAAGTAGAGATATTATTAATACTAAAATGCGTAATATTTTAGATGAAGCTACCGATCCTTGGGGAATTAAAGTTTCTAGAGTTGAAGTTAAAAATATTCTTCCTCCACGTGATATTCAAGAAGCAATGGAAAAACAAATGCGTGCAGAAAGAGAAAAACGTGAAAAGATATTGATTGCAGAAGGTGAAAAAACTAGTGCAATTACTATTGCTGAAGGTAATAAAGAATCAATGATTTTAAATGCTGAAGCTAATAAACAAGCAAAAATTAAAGCTGCAGAAGC
>CAVKZU010000079.1:0-3539 GCA_963660725.1 Lachnospiraceae bacterium
TATTCATAATATTAAAATTTTACTTTAAATTAAGTTAACTTTAAAGTTAAATACACTAAAAGGTATCAGAAGTTATTTATTTTTACATTCCAAAGCTTCGCAAATTTTATCAACAATTCTTTCTATAACTTTAACACAAACAGAATTTCCAGCTTGTTTATATAAGTAACAATCAGATAAATCATTAGGTAGTTTATAATTTAATGGATATCCTTGAAAATTAAAACATTCTTTAGGAGTTAATTTTCTAAAGCCATATTTCGTAATAATTAAAGGTACATTATGACCACCAGTACCCATATTAGCAGTTAAAGTTGGACATAGACCTTTTTTATTTTCTCTAATATAATGTCTTCTCCATTGATAAATTGAATTAGTGTTTGTAAAGTTTTTTAATTCGTTGTAAATTTTTGGATATTTTTCTTCAGTATAATAATATTTATCTTCAACCTTATTTTCGAAATCAGCGCAATCATAAATCGTTCTTGTTAATTCAATTTTTTCAGGAAACTCAAAACAATTAAAAACATCTTTATCTAAAAATCCTACAATATAAATTCTTTCACGATTTTGTGGTGTATTTCCATATTCACATGCATTTAAAACTTTATACTTAACATGATATCCAATTTCTTCTAATGTATGTAATATTACCTTAAAAGTATTTCCATTATCATGGCTAACTAAGTTTTTTACATTTTCTAAAAAAATAATTTCAGGTTTTTTTTCTTTTAAAATTCTAGCAACATCAAAAAATAATGTACCTCTTATATCTTCAAATCCTTTTTGATAACCAGCAATTGAAAAAGCTTGGCAAGGGAATCCGCCAATTAAGCAATTAAATTCAGGTAATTCCTTTTCGTCAACTTTTGTAATATCATTTAATGAGCACTTTTCATCAAAATTTAAATTATAAGTTTTCACAGCTTTTTCATCAAAATCATTAGCGTAAATAATATTAAAATTATGATTTAAAAAAGGAATATCAATACCTCCAACGCCTGAAAAAAGTGAAATTGTTTTTATCTCATTCATATTCTTACTCCAAGAATTTAATAACTTTAATCGGTTTTAAATTATCTTTGTCAATTATTTCAGATTGAATAGAAAATCTAGGTCTTCTGCCTTGTTTTTGTTGATCTTCAAAAGTTTCATTTTCAGATTTATTTAAAATAAGATTAGCAAAATCAAAATGACTAATATCATATATTTCAACTAATCCATCTTCGCTTGTTGGATGAAATTTCATAAAATAAATTAAATCCCAATGTGTTTTAGGACCAAAGCTTGTTAAATCGTCTTCTATTGAGCAGCTTTTAATTTGAATGCCTTTTTTATTTATTACATCGTATACATCATAGCCTTTTGAATTTTTACTTCCATTAGTTCTATAAAAATCAAATAAATAAGCAAATAATCCTTCACTTAATAAATCTGGAACATTTAAAGTTCTTCCACCTAAATTTTCAATAGCTTTATTTAATTCAGACCACTCTTTATAAATTCTTTTAAATTCTTTAAAATCTTCAGCATCATATTTCATTCCGATTACTGGCTTACCATCAATAAAAATTTTTTCTCGCTTCATTATTATCTCCAAAAATTATATTAATATTATACTTATTTTTTTAATAAACGACAATTTCACTTTTTACATTGTTACGCAAAACCCCGGATAATTAATCAACTTTTATAACTTTAGAATCTTTTAACAATTCTCCATAATGATTAATTGATAAAATCATCTTATCTTTAGATACTTCATTAATAACGTCAATTATTTTAGATGCGCTGAGGGGATCAATTTTACTATTCATTTCATCTAAAAATAATATTTTAGAATCACTTGCAACAACACGTGCAATATTAAATAAAGATAATTCCCCTGTTGAATAATCATTAATATTAAGTTTTTTATTAATATCATTAATTCTTGATAATTCTACTTTATTTAATGTATCTTTTATTTTTTCTTCATTAATTGAAGAATCAAGTAAACTTATTTCTTCTTTAATCGTACCACTTGAAAAATAATAATCTTGATATACAATTCCAAATATTTTTCTTTTTAATTCACTAGATAATAAATATGTATCAATATTATTGATTGTAACTCTCCCACTTGAAGGTTTAATTAATCCATATCCAAGTTTAAAAAGTGTAGATTTGCCACTTCCTGATACTCCTTTTAAAGTAATTTTATCGTTATTTTTTAATATTAATGAAAAATCTTTAATAACATATTCATTTCCATCATCATATTTAAAATAAACATGATCAAATTTTAATTCTAAAGAAGATAAATCTAAATTTTTATTAAATGATTTAATATCATCTTCTTTTAATTTTAAAAAATTATTAATTCTTTCTAAAGCCGCCATTGATTTTTGGATGGTTTGAATTTCCATTCCTAGATTTTCAAGAGGTGAAAAAAGTGAAGTTATTAAATCAATTAAAGATGCAATCATACCTACACTTAATAAGAATAAAGAAGGATATAAAGAAGAAAGAATAAGAATTAACACAATTAATATTATTTTAGTTATTTGCATAATTGGAGGAAAAATAGCATCATATCCATTTGATTTTTGATTTACTTTAAAATGTTTTGATAAGATATCATCATACTTTTCTTTAATAATTTTATATATTCTAAAAGATTTAATTGAAATAATATTATCTAAACTTTCTAGTACTTTAAAATTAACTTTTGCTTCTAATTCTCTATTTTCTTTTTGAGCATTTCTCATTCTTTTTCGCATATACATAATAAAAAGAATTAAAAGAGGAAGGATTAATAAAACAAGCAAGCCTAGAACATAAGAAAGAAGGAAAATAGATACTATTATCCCAATCATTTTAAAAGTATCAATAATTAAAGAAATCGCACCCGAAGCAATTAAAGCATTAACTTCTTCAATATCATTACTAAAATAACTTTCTAATATTCCAGAATCAATATTTTTAAGTTCAGTATAGGTTAAATGATTAATTTTAGATAACATTTTTAATCTTATTGATTTATTAAATCCTTGAGAAATGATTACTAAAATTACTTCTTTTAAAAAATTAATTAATTCAACGCTGATTAAAGAAAGGGTATAAAATACTCCAAATAATAATAAATTGGATGTATTTTTCTCGCTAAATACATCATCAATTAAAATTTGTAAAAGTTTAGGAGGAATTAAAGATAAAAGAGTAACCCCTAGTAAAATAAGAATCAAAAGAATAAATATAAAGAAATGTTTTTTAAAATAATTAACTAAAATATTAAATACTTTCATACTTTTCTCCTATAAATTCTTTAAATTCTTGATTCTTTTTTAATTCATTAAATGAATTAAATAAATAAGAATTATTATTTAAAAATAATACTTTATCCCAATTATTGATTAATTCTTTTTGATTAGAAATAATAATTAATATGGAATCTTTGTAATTTAATTTAATATTTTTAATTATTTCTTTTGACATATCTAAATCAATTGCGTTAAAAGGATCATCTAAAATAATTAATTTAGGATTTAAATATAAAC
>CAVKZU010000080.1:0-13239 GCA_963660725.1 Lachnospiraceae bacterium
ACTTATTATTTTGATGAATTTGTACCTTTTAAAATTGAAATAGAAGAAAATTCTAGCTTTAAAAGTTACTATATTATTCCTCAAATTGAAGATTCATTTACTTCAAAAATATTAAAAAATATCTTCTAAAAATAACATGATTTTTTGTTTAAAATTTAGTTAAAAAAATGTTCAAAAAAATACTCAAAAAAAATATCAAAAAAATGAGCCTATTTTAAGCACAAAAATTGTAAAAATTTTTGAAAATTTATTTTTAAAAAAAGTAGCATAATTATCGATTATTTTTTAAAAACAAGCGTTTTAAAAACCTGATTACTTTTTGAGGGTAAAAAAAATGCTTGTTTTTTTGTTAAAAAATTATTATATTTTTTATCATTAAAAAAGTATTTTTATTGCTTTTTTAAAAAGGGAGAAATGAAATGGAAGATATTAACATTATTGAACTTAAAAATGTTTCAAAAATCTACGATAATGGTATGACTGCCGTAGATAACTTTAATTTTTATGTTCGCAAAGGTGAGTTCGTCACTTTTTTAGGTCCTTCTGGTTGTGGTAAGTCAACAACTTTAAGGATGATTGCTGGTTTTGAGTTCCCAAGTAAAGGAGAAATCTTATTATCTGGAAAAGATATTTCAAATTTACCTCCAAACAAAAGACCAATCAATATGGTTTTCCAACGTTACGCATTATTTCCACATCTTGATGTCTATGATAATGTCGCTTTTGGATTAAGACTTAAAAAAATACCAGTTGCTTTAAAAGATAAAACTGGTAACCCTATTTTAAAAATTGATAAAAAGAAAATTAAAGAAATTAAATCTGAAATATCTTTAATCAAAAGAAAAAAACATATGGGAGAAGAGGAAAAGACTGAAAAACTTGAAAAGTTAAATGATCAACTTGAAAATGTTAAATCTACACCTGTTCAAGCATATAAGTACAAAAAATTAACTAATAAAGAAATTGATGAAAAAGTTGCTCGTGCTTTAAAGATTGTTGATCTTGATGCTTTAGAAGATCGTAATATCAATACTTTAAGTGGTGGTCAACAACAAAGAGTTGCAATTGCTCGTGCGATTGTTAATGAACCTACAATTCTTTTACTTGATGAACCTTTAGGTGCTTTAGATTTAAAGATGCGTAAAGACATGCAAATTGAATTAAAAGAAATGCATACTAAACTTGGTATTACATTTATTTATGTTACTCATGATCAAGAAGAAGCTTTAACAATGAGTGATACAATCGTTGTTATGAAAGATGGAGTTATCCAACAAATTGGTAAACCAAAAGATATTTATGATGAACCAAAAAATGCATTCGTTGCAGACTTTATTGGAGAAAGTAATATCTATAACGCAACAATTGTTGGAGATAAAAAGGTTAGATTTTTAGATTACAATTTCGATTGTGAAGATTTATTCCCATTAAATGAAAAAGTTGATGTTGTTATTCGTCCTGAAGACATCGTTATCGTAAATGAAAATGAAGGAATGATTAAAGGTAAAATTGCTAATAAAATATTCAAAGGTTTAAATTACCAATATATTGTTTTAATTGGTAAAAACGAAGTTATGGTTAAATCTACTAAAGAATATGATGAAGGTTTAACTATTGGATTAATCGTTGAAAGAGATTCTATCCATATTATGAAAAAAGACTTCACAATGAATATTTATACAGATGCTTGGATTAATAAAGATAACCAAGTTATGATTGATGAAGTTGCATTTGATTGTAATGTTGCTCAACTTGTTGAACAAGGTGAAATCAATGAAGATGGAAATGTCATCGATAAAAAGAAGAAAATTTATAACTTTAATGATGCAGATGTTGTAGCAGAAGTACCATTAGATAAAATTGAAATTATTGATGATATTGAAAGTGAAAAAGCTATAATTGTTGGAGAAATTGTAGATAGTGTTTATAAAGGAGATCACTATCAATATATTGTAAGAACTGAAACTGAAGAAGATTTCGTTTGTTTATCTCCATATACTTATAATTTAAACGATAAAGTTGGTGTTTATATCGCAAAAGAAGATATTAAATTAAGATTAAAGAAAGAGGCATCCAACTATGAGATTTAGTTTAAAAAGAAAGAATCTTTGTATTCCTTATTTCATATTTTTAATTTTATTTATAGTTTTACCTATTTTATTTATCGTTTATTATGCATTTACTGATACAAATGGTAATTTTACATTTGATGCATTAGTAAGTTTTTTTACATCTACTAATAAACTTAATGTTTTAATTCAATCTTTACTTTTTAGTGTTATTAATACAATTATTTGTTTAATACTTGGATATCCAATTGCATATATTCTTGCTAGCAAGAAATATAATTTTAATTATGTTGTTGTTATGCTTTTTGTTATGCCTATGTGGATTAATTTCGTTTTAAGAACTGGTGCAACAAGAGATGTTTTAACATTTATTGGATTAAGTGGAGGAAAATATCCTTATACTGCTACTTTAATTGGTTTAGTTTATAACTATTTACCATTTGTTATATTACCTTTATATTCAACAATGTTAAAAATTGATAAACAACAAGTTGAAGCTGCAATTGATTTAGGATGTAATAGAGTTCAAACATTTACTAAATCAATATTCCCTCAAACAATTCCAGGAGTAGTTAGTGCTGCTCAAATGGTATTTATGCCTACTATGTCAAGTTATGTTATTCCTGAAATTTTAAGTGAAGGAAAGATTGTTCTTTTTGGTAATTCTATTTATTTAGGATTCTCAAATTATCAATGGAATAGTGCATCATTTATGGCAATTATTATGTTATTTATAGTCACTGTTTCAATGCTTTTAACTCGTAATTTTACAAGTAAAGATGAGAAGGAGGAAGGAGCAAAATGGTAAGAAAAGTTTTTGGATATTGTTATCTTTATTTAATGCTTCTTTTAATGTATGTTCCAATTTTAGTATTAATTGTATTCTCATTTACAAATACTACATACATTGGTCAATGGAGTGGATTCTCTTTTGAACTTTATTCTAAATTATTCAAAAGTGAAGAAATTATGATTGCTTTAGGAAATACTGTTATTATTGCAGTAATTAGTGCAATTTGTTCTACAGTTTTAGGGACTTTAGGAGCAATTGGTGCATTCTATAGCAAAAAAAGAACAAGAGGAGTAATTGAAAATTTAAACCAAATTCCAGTTGTTAATGCTGAAATTGTTATGGCGTTATCTTTAGTTGTTATGTTTGTATTCTTAGGAAATACAATCTTCCATACTCAACTTTTTAGTTTCTGGACTTTATTAATTGGACATATTATTATTTCAGTTCCTTTTGTATATTTAAATGTTAAACCTAAATTACAACAAATGGATCCATCTTTATATGAAGCTGCAATGGATCTTGGATGTAGTCCTAGAAAAGCTTTAAATAAGGTTATTGTTCCTTCAATTTTACCTGGTGTTATAAGTGGATTCTTACTTTCAATTACATTATCTTTAGATGATTTCATTGTTACAGTATTTACTCGTGGTAGTGGTCTTTTAAGTGGTGATAACGCAATTGAAACTTTATCTACTTTAGTACAAGCTAAAATTAAAAAAGGACCAATTCCACCTGAAATGAGAGCGTTAACCACTATTATTTTCTTAATTGTTTTATTAGCAGTTATTTTAATTACAATTTATCAAAATAAACAATCTAAGAGTAAAAAGAAAAGGAGAAATTATTAATATGAAAAAAGCTAGTACATTTTTAACATTAACTTTAACTTCTTTACTTTTAGTAAGTTGTAATAAATCATCTAGTGCAAATACTGATTCTAGTAAAATATTAATCCATGTTTTAAATGCAGAAGATTATATTGATACTTCTTTACTTGATGTTTTTAGTGATTATATCTATGAAAGAGACAATAAAAGAGTACAAGTAATTTATGATACATATGACACTAATGAAACAATGTATAATACTTTAAAAACTGGTAAAACTAGTTATGATGCAGTTTGTGCAAGTGATTATATGGTAGAAAGACTTGCTAATGAAAATAGTTTACATGAATTCGATTATGATAATATCCCATGTTATAAAGATTATGTTTCAAGTTTCTTTACAAGTTTTGATAGTAATGAAGGTAAACTTAATAATGTTATTTTAAAAAATGGTAAAGAATTAAAAGATTACGCTTTAGGATATATGTGGGGAACTTTAGGAATTATTTATAACCCTGATTATATTTTAAAAACTAATAGTTCAATCATTGATAATGATTCTAGATTTAAAGGATTAACATATGAAGAAAAGAAAGAATTAATCATTGAACTTTTTAATAGTGATGATGGATATTCTTTATTCTGGGATTCTATTTTAAATAAAACTCAATCAATTAAAGATTCAATGCGTGATACATACGCTTTAGGTACTTTTGAAGTATATAAAGATTATTTCTTAAATACTACTGATGATTATGATACACGAAATAAGAAATTTAATAGTTGTGATAATGAATCAATTACTTTAGTCAAAGAAAAATTAATCGAACTTAAAGATAATATCTTTGGATTTGAAGTTGATAGTGGTAAAAACGATATTGTTACTCAAAAAATTGGTGTTAATTTAGCTTGGAGTGGAGACGCAGTTAATTCAATTAATAGAGGATATTACGCTGATGATGATTGGACAATTCCTGCTGAAAATCCAGTTGAACTTTATTATTCAATTCCTTCAATTGGTGCTAATATTTGGAGTGATTGCTGGTGTTTACCACTTCACGAAGATAGTTATTATACAAGTGATGAATATAAATATACTCAAGATTTCTTAGATTTTTTATCAGATCCAAATAATGCTGTTTTAAATCAATCATATAATGGATATACAAGTGTTATTGCGTCTAATGATAACTTTATTGAAGATGAAGACACTAGTAAAGTAATGCTTGCATATCTTCTTTATGCTTATGATCTAAGTGATGGAATAGATGATGAAGATTTAAGTGAATATGATGAATATGATGTTACTCCATTCTTCCATTTTGAAGATGATTTTGAAATTGATTTAACTTATTTAAGTGAAGAATTAATGGAAGACGAAGGAGAAGATATCGATACAAGAGTCTTTAACTTTGAAAAAGATGAAAATGGAGAAGTTAGAATTATTATCCATACTGATTTATCTTCTTTAGAAGGAAGAGCTTTAAAAGCACAATATCCATGTGCTGATGATATTGATAGACTTTATTGTATGAGTGATTATGGATCACAAAACGATAAAATCTTACAAATGTGGGAAGATGTTAAAGTTAATCCTCTTCCTTTATGGATTACAATTTCTTTAATTGCATTTGTTGTATTTGTTTTAGGATATTTAGGAAGTTATAAACTTATTAGAATGTATAAATTAAAACAAAGAAAGAAATTAAGAGAACAAAATTAAAAAAATGGGTGATAAATATCAAATTTATCACCTTTTTTAAAAAATTATAAATAAAAAAATCTAGAATAATCTAGACTTAATTAATAAAATGGAGCTTCCTAGCGGATTCGAACCACTGATCATTGAGTTGCAGTCAATTGCCTTACCAGCTTGGCTAAGGAAGCATTGCTATAATATTATAGCAACTTTCTTTATTAAATCAAGTTTTTTATTTTAATATGGAATTAATTATTAAATAAGAATATAGTATTAAGGTATGAATGAATTAGAATTAAATAAAACTTATGAAGTTATTGATTTAAAAACTTTTAAAAAACGTAAACAATTTGAATGGTTTAATACCTTTTTAGATCCTACTTTTGGATTTAATGTTAAAATGGATGTTACTAATTTATTAGAAAAATCCCATAAAACAAATACATCTTTCTTTATTAATATGCTTTATTGTGTATCTAAAGGAATGAATAAGGTAGAAGAATTTCATTACCGTATTGTTAATAATGAAATTAGAAAGTATAAATATATTAATCCAACATTTACAGTTACTAATTTAAAATTAAATATTTATGAAAATGCTGGTATTATCGATAATGATTATGATTATGAAGAATTTTATAAAAGATGCCATAATGAAATTGAAAGAATTAAATATAATGAAATAGTAAAAGAAGAATTTAACGAAAATAAAGATTTTAATGATTATTATATGACTACAATTCCATGGATTTCTTTAGAAGGAATGAATCATCCAATTCCTGGAGGAAATAGAGAAAGTGTTTCTTGTCCAAGAGTTTGTTGGAGTAAATATTATAAAGAAAATGATAGATATTATTTATCTTTAAATATTACTGTTAACCATTCATTTATAGATGGGAAACCATGTTCGGATGCATTTATAAATATTCAAGAATTATTAAATAATTTTTAATTTTGGAGATTATATGAAAAATAAAAATATATTATTTACAATTTTTTATTGGATAGTTGGTTTAGCTCTTTTTGCTGTTTCTTTCTTATTTATTGCATTTGGATCACTTAAAATTAGTTTAACTAGTTTTACAGATGAGACCTTATTTAGAACAACAGTAGAAATCATTACCTCTATTCCTGGTAAGATTTACTTACTTGGAGGGAATTTAGTTACCTCAATTACTTTATATATTCATAACGCAATTGGAATTGATTTAACTCAAACTGTTAACGATATTACTTATGAAGGATTTAAAATTGATTGGATTACTTGTGGAGTTTTAGTTGGAAGTTTACTTGTTTTCTTAATTGACGCTATTTTTAAAAAACATAAAACAATTAATTATACATGTGGAAGTTTAATTACACTTTCAGGAGTTGCTTTATTCTTTGAACCTTACTATTTTTGGTATTTTAACAAAGAAACATTTAGTTCATTAAATCAATATTTTGAAGATGGAAGTGGATCTACAATAGTTACTAATGTTAAAATTAATTATTCAAATCCATGCGTATTTATTGGCGCTACGATTATATTATTAACTGGATTATTAATCATTGGTTATCAAATTTATAAATCAATTAAAAATAAAAAGAACACTAGTATTGAAAACAAGGTAATCGAAAATTAATACTAGGAACCCTAGAGCGTATTTAAAAAATACGCTCTTTTAATACTTTTTTAAATAATTTATAATTAATTTATGAATGAAAACGAAACTTTAGGTTCTTCAAGAATTGATATAGAGAAAAAAGAAGAAGTCAAGAAACAAAGAGTTTGGGAAATTGATTTCTTAAGAGGTATTTGTATTTTATTAATGGTATTTGATCATTTAATGTGGCAAATACATGATTTTATATGGAGATATTTTGGAATAACAGATTGGACTGCTAGTAATATTCCAGAATTTTTAAGACAATATCATTATTTTGGAACCTTCTATTATATGAATGATTTTAGAATCCAATTTAGATTAATGGTTTTATTTTTATTCTTCTTTATTTGTGGAATTTCCATGAATTTTAGTAAAAATAACACAAAAAGAGGAGTTATTTGTCTTTGTTGTGGACTTGCTATTACTTTAGTAACAGTTATTTTATGTGTTACTAATGTTATTGATCCACAAGGAAGTTTAATTAGTTTTGGGGTTTTATCTTGTCTTGGAAGTTGTATCTTAATCACTCATTTTTTAAAGAAATTGGTATATAAAATTTTTAATAACAACTTTAATGCATGGGTAATTACTGTATGTATTTTATCTTGGATATTAATTTTACTTGGAAAATATTTTGATGTTCATTTTCCTACTTATGTATTAGATAAAAGTAATCCAATGAGTTATTTTGTAGGAGTTTTAGGAAATATTTTTGGATTTGCTGATTTTGGTGGAGATTATTTCCCTCTTGTTCCTTATCTTGCATACACTTTACTTGGAAGTATGCTTGGAGAAGTATTTTATAAAAATAAAACTTCTTTATTTAAAAAAGAACCAAAGGTTTGTAAACCTTTTACAATAGTTGGAAGAAATACAATGCCAATTTATTTACTCCATATTCCAGTTATTACATTGATCCATGTTATTTTATTTTTAGCATGTGGATTTAGGATTAGTTTTTAGGATTTTATATGTTTGAAGAATACAAAGATTATACTATATACGAATATTTATTAAAAAATGTTGAAAAATACCATACAAATAACGCTCTTTATTATAAGGGTAAGTTTTTTACGTATGATGAACTTTTAAGTAAAGTTAATTCATTTGCAAAAGAATTTAAAAATTTAGGCTATGGAATTAATGATATTATTACAGTTTGTTTGCCAAATATTCCAGAAGCTGTTTATTTATTTTATTCAATTAACCAAGTTGGAGCGATTGCAAATATCATCCATCCTTTAATGAACTTTGATCAATTAAGAGAAATTTTATTAAGAATTAAATCAAAAGTTCTTTTTGTTTTAGATACTAGATATGAAGAATTTATGAATCTTGAAAAAGAAGGCATTAAAGTAATTCCAGTTTGTCCTGCTCATGAACTTGGAAAAGTTAAAACAAAAATTTATTACAAACAAAATAAAAAGAAATTAAATTATTTAAAATTTGATAGTTATTATAAAATTGATAAATTTTATGAAAATACTAAATTTGATTATAAAGAATATTATAAAGACGCATATAAAAACGCTATTTTCCTCCATAGTGGTGGAACAATGGGGGAAAGTAAAACAGTTTCTTTATCTTCAAGTAATATTAATTCAGTATGTTTAAATGCATACGATATTTTAGGTATTGATGAAAATTACAACAAAAAGATGTTTATGTTAAGTGCTTTACCAATGTTTCATGGATTTGGACTTGGTATAGGAATCCATATTTCTTTTATGTTTGGAGGATGTGATTGTTTAATGCCTAAATTTAGTGCAAAAGAAACAGTTAAATTAATAAAAAAGAAAAGAATGACAGTTTTAATCGGAGTTCCTCGTTTATTTGAAGCATTGCTCCATCATAAAAATTTTAAAGGTAAAAAACTTAGATGTTTAAAAACTGCCTTTATTGGAGGAGATTTTGTATCTAGAAGTTTACTTGATAGATTTGATGATTTAATGATTAAAAATGGATCAACTTGTAGATTACTTCAAGGATATGGATTAACAGAAACTGTAGCAGTTTGTAGTGTTAATCGTATTAAAGATAATAAATCTTATACAGTTGGTAAACCTCTTTTAAATGTAAAAATCGATTGTTTTGATGAAAATTTAAATGTTTTACCTAGAAATACTGAAGGAGAAATTTGTATTGCAGGTGATACTATTATGAATGGATATGTTTTCCAAAAAGAAAAAATAGATAATCCTTTTTTTGAACATAATGGAATTAAATATTTAAGAACTGGAGATTATGGAAAAATTGATGAAGATGGGTTTGTTATTTTTGAACAAAGAATTAAACGAATCATTAAAGTTAATGGTGTTAATATTTTCCCTAGTGAAGTTGAAAACTGTGTTTCTTCTTTACCATTTGTTTTCCAATGTGCAGCAATTGGAGTTAAAGATGATCATTTTGGCGAAATGATTAAACTATTCGTTGTTTTAAATAAGAATTCTCCAGCTAAAAACTATAATGATGAAATTATTAGAAATATTGTTAATAAATGTACGATTTTTGCAAAACCTAAAGAAATTGTATATTTAGATAAATTACCAACTACTTTAATTGGAAAAGTTGATACAAAAAACTTAAAGTAATATAAAGAAAAGGTATATAATTATAAACTATGGAAGAAGTTATTACTTTAAAAAAAGAGAAATATAACGCAAAAGATATAACATTAAGTATTATACATACTTTATGTTATTTTTTGTTTGGAATAACAATTGGAATTACTTTTATTTTATTTTTTAGACCATTTTTTTATACTCAAATTTGGTATTTAAATTTACCTTATTGGACTGATAAAAGTTATTCAGAGTTAAAATATTGTTATGATGAATTAATGAATTGCTTAATGTTTTTCGATAAATTTTCATTAGGAGATGTATTTATTTATAGTGAAGGTGCTAAAGATCATTTTTTACAATGTAGAGGATTATTTTTAGCAAATAACATTGGATGTTTAATATCATTTATTGGATTAATTATTACTCAAAGAATGTTAAAAAAGAATGAATTTAAGTTAGTTACTTTAAAGAATTTTACTTTAAAATCATGGAATTCGTTTCTTTTACTTTTTATTTTATTAATTGCGTTAATATGGGCAATGATTGATTTTTATTCCCTTTTTGGATTATTCCATAAAATATTTTTTCCAGGTAAAGATAACTATATTTTCTATCCTGAAATTGATCCAATTATTAATATGTTTCAAGAAGCTTTCTTTATTAATTGTGCTATTTTAATTGGAATTATTGTTGCAATCTTTATATTTTATCCTTTAATTAAAGATATTTATTTAATAAAAAAGAAAGACACTGAAAAGTAATGCATTAGCAAGATAATAAGTGGACATTATATAAAAATCATTACGTTTTTTAAAATTTCCAAATCTTTTTAAGATTACTAAACAATCACTGATTAAATAAATATAAAATCCTAAAATCATTATAATAGATCTATAGTCAAGTGAATTAAATCTATAAATTATTAATGAATATATTCCTATTATTAATATTCCAAGATAAGAAGAAGCTGGAAGAATAAATAACTTCCCTAACATTTTATATAAGAATATAAATATTAAAATAACACCTATTAATAATGGAATAAATGAATAATATAAGGTATTAATAGAAATATTAAACTTATGATATTCTTGGATAACGAGTAAAATATGCCCTACAAAGAAAGATATTGCACCAATAGTAAACATTATTTTATTATTTGATAATAAAAATAAATCTCCTAAAGAATATAAAAAAGCAATAATTGAAAAAATATAAAATTCTTTATAATTTAAACATAACGAAAAAATACTAATTAAAAGTAATGGAAAACATTTAAATATCGCTTTATATTTCTTATTATTTAAAAAGCAAAAGAAAACTTCTAATAACATTATTATTAAGATTATGATTAAAAATGTATATTTAAAATATTCATTCATATTTCTATTATATATTAACTTTCTTTATGTTAAAATATAAAAGTACGCATCGTTGATTCAATGGTAGAATGTTAGCTTCCCAAGCTGAACACGCGGGTTCGATTCCCGTACGGTGCTCCATACATTAAATAAATACGATATTTATCGTATTTTTTTATTTCATTTAAAATTAATGTCAAATTTTTATTAATTTTTAATTTTTTAAATGCTTTAGATATTTCTAAGGCGTTTTTATTACCTTTTACATTGATTAATTAACCTAATACATTTAAAGAATTGATATAAATAAAATATTTTGTAATATATTGATGTATGAAATATAACTTATTTAAAGTAAAAGAGAATGAAAGAATAGATATTTATTATAAAGAAAATAATAAATTAATTAAGGATATTGTGGATTTAATTGAAAATAGTAATTCAATAAATGTTAAAGATAATAATAAAGATATCCACATATTTAATTTCAATGATATTTCGTGTTTTATTTCGCTTAATAATAAAACATACGCGATTATTAATAATAAAGAATACGAAATTAAATATCGATTATATGAAATCGAAGAACTTTATAAAGATAATGTTATTAAATTAAATAAATCTTGTATCGCAAATATCAATAAAATATCTAGATTAAAAGTAACTCTTGATGCCTCAATTAAAGTAATTTTTAAAGATGGATATGAAGATTATATTTCAAGAAGGGAATTAAAAAATGTAAAAAGGAGATTAAATTTATTATGAAAAAGTACGTAAAAGAATTTATTAAAAGAGGATTAATGACATCAGGAATTGGATGTTTAATTGTAGGAATTGTTGATTATATTATATTTTTATGCACTAAAAACACTTATAGTGGGGATCAAGTTATACTAGGAATAATTTCTGGATTTGTTTTAGGATTTATTCAAGGAGGAGTTTCATTAATTCCTGAGATTGAAGAATTAAGTTTAGTTAAAAAAATATTATTCCAGTTTTTAGCACTTTATATCTCATACACCTCTATTTATTTATTAAATAGATGGATTCCAATAGATTTAATAGTATTATTAATTTATACAATTTCTTTTATTGTTTTATTTATAATTATTTGGTTTATTGTGTATTTTATTTCTAAAAGAAATGTTAATAAAATTAATCAAAAATTAAATCATTAATAACTTAAAAATTCTTGGATCTCTCCAAGAATTTTTATTAATTATTATTAATATTGAGGTTCAGATTTTTGAGTATTATCTTTAATATCTCCAACTGCAGCTTCAGTGGTTAAGAATAATCCTGCAATAGAAGAAGCATTTAAAATAGCACTACGAGTAACTTTAGTAGGATCAACAATACCTGATTCAATCATATTAACCCAAGTTCCATTTTTAGCGTCAAATCCAACACCATTTTCTTTTTCAAGTTGCATTTCAACAATATCTTTTCCAGAATATCCTGAATTTTCTGCAATTTGATAAAGTGGAGCTTCTAAAGATTTTAAGACTACATTAATTCCACGTTTAATATCAACATTATCGCTAGTTAATTCTTTTCTAACTTTCTTATAAACTTCCATTAAAGCTTCTCCACCTCCTGGAACAATACCCTCACTAACTGCAGCTTTTGTAGCATTTAATGCGTCTTCAAGTCTTAATTTCTTTTCTTTTAATTCACTTTCGGTAGTAGCACCAACTTTAATTAAAGCAACCCCATTTGATAATTTAGCAATACGTTCATTGATTTGATCTTTTTTATATTTAGTAGATTCATTATTATAATCATTTCTTAATTCATTAAGATGATTTTCTAATGCTTCTTTTGATCCATTTCCATCAATAATAGTAGTAGAATCTTTTTCAATTACAACTTTTGATGCACTTCCTAATCCATCAAGAGTAATATCTTTTAATTTTCCATCTGGTAAATTCTTATCATAGAATTTAGCACCTGTAATTAAAGCAATATCTTTTAATTCATCAGCTTCGGAATCTCCAAAACCAGGAGCTTTAGTAGCAACAACATTAAATGTACCTCTTAATTTATTTAAAATAATAGTAGATACAGTTTCTTGATCAATATCATCTGCAATAATAAATAAAGGTTGATGAGATTTTACAATTTCTTCTAAAATTGGAAGAATATCTTGGATAGAATTAATCTTATTATTAGTAACTAAAATTAAAGGATTTTCCATTGTAATTGATTTTGAATTATCATCACTTAACATATAAGGAGAAATATATCCTTTATTATATTTTAAACCTTGAGTAACTT
>CAVKZU010000081.1:0-6793 GCA_963660725.1 Lachnospiraceae bacterium
AGTTGAGTTTGTTTCAAGTTCATCTTGAATAGAAACTATTTCTTTATATTTTTTAATACCCTTATATTGGTTATATTTTTTTCCATTTCTATTCATAAAAATTAACCTGCAATAATATATTTAGAAACTACCTTTTTACATTTAGATAATTTATTCATTCCAAAATATGAATCTAACTCATTAATAAATGGATTAAATGATGAAGAATATTTTAAAATATCTTTTCCTTCAAGTTTTCTTAAAATCTTTTTAGAAACGAAATCATCAAATGCTTCACTCATTTCACCACCACAATCAACATATAAAGGAATATATGTTTTAATTTGGTTAATCATACGGTTACCAAAAGAAATATCTAAATATTTAATTAAAAGTTCATTAATTTTTTCAATCCATCCTTCTAAAACTTTTTCTTCATCGGTACCTTTAAATGCTAAAACAACTGATTTAGTTAAATTATTGAAATCAGTATATGAAATAGTTTTTGATGTTCTTGGAGTTGCTTCAAAAGGAACAGCTTTCTTTTCAAGATTAATAATCATTGCACGGTCATAAACCTTATCAGAAATACCAAATGTAGATTCATCGTTATTTGCAGTTCCTAAAAAATAAACATTATCTCCAATTTTAAGTCTTCCTTTTTGAAGTTTCTTTGGATCATTTTTCCAAACATCATTAGTAACTTCTAAAGTTCTTTGTTCAGCGTCAGGATATTCAAGCATTGATAAAAATTCTGCAAAATAATATTCAATTCTTGCAATGTTAACTTCATCAAGAAGAATAATATAGATTTTATCATCAAATGTTGATCTATATAATTCACTTAACATTTCAGTTTCATTGAATTTTTTAGTAAATTCGTTGAAATATCCAATTAAATCACTTCTTTCTTTCCACATTGGTTGAACTGCAATTGGATGAAGTGAGTTATTAATATAAGATTCAAAAGCTGAAGTAATTGATGTTTTACCAGTACCTGAAATACCTTGTAAAATCATTGTTTTACTTGTGCCTAAATTTGCAACAAATGATCTGATGATATCTTCATCATAATAAAGTTCTTTTGAATATCCATTTGCACAATAATTTCTAAAATCATCACAAAATTCTTTTAATGATGTAATTTTATCGTATTTAATTTCTTCTCTTTTTGCATCATCAATTTGGATAAGTTGAGAAAATCTTTGATTTGCATCATTCATACTTGCATTATCTTTATTGATTGATTTACTTAAATCAATTAATTCTTTATTTTTCTTATTTGGTTTAACAATATAATTAATATTATCTTTTAAATATCTAAAAATCATTAAAACTGCAATAACTGCAAGAGTAATAAAGAATGCAATCATTACTACTAAAAGTAAAATACCATTAACAAGTTGTCCACTTAAAATTACCATATATACCACCAATTCCCTTTATTTTAGTTTTCTTTACCACACCATGTGCATTTTCCATCAACATAGTTATGGTTATCTGGATCTATTTTTCCATGTAATAAAATTTCTTCTCCACATACCTTACATGTATAATGAAATTTTTCTTTTTCTATGCATGTTCCTGCTTCTTTATAAGTTAATTCTCCATCAAAATCTTTATGTATTTCACCATTTTTTAAATAGAATGAATTATAATCATGATTACAAGTTCTTTGATTTAAAAAATAAACTTCTGAATTATCATTAAAATAATCTCTGTAATTACTTTTATTAACTCCAGAAATTGTTGAATAAACATAACATTCTTTGAAGCTAGCATTTTTAAATACATTTGTAATTGAACTTAAGTTTCTTTTAATAACTATATTTCCCCAAACTTTAATATATCTAAATGAATCGCTATATAAATTTAATGTGTCATTCCCTTCTTCAAAAGTAAGTGATTGTAAAGTTCTAATTCCTTTAAAAGCTTCTGTGTGAATTGTATTAACACTAGCAGGAATTGTTAAATTTAATAAATGAGTTTGCTTAAATGCACTAATTCCAATTTCTTTAACATTATTTAAATCAACTTCAAATAAAGATGAATTTTCAAATGCACTCTCTCCTATTTCAACACTACTTTCAAAACCAACTTTATAAAGTCTTCTATTATCTTTAAATGCTTTATCTTCGATTTTTTTAACGTAATATCCATCAATAGTTGCAGGAGTAATCATCGCCTTAGAAGAATAATAATCATTAATCGAAATACCTTTATCTTTATATTCGCTATCTATAAATTTATATCCAAAATAATTATCTGGATTTTTAAATGGAGAAAGCGAAGAATATGCACTTAAAACTCCTCCACAAGAAACCCCAAACACACATAAAAATATAATTAATGAACTTGCAACTCCATAAGTTGTTAATTTTCTAGCTTTAGTAGTGTCTTTATTAATAAATTCAAAATTTTTAAATTCATTATCTTTATATGAATATTTAAAGAAATTTGCTTCTAAAACTTCAAATTCTAGATGATCAAAATCATCTTCTTTTTTAATATTAAATTTATAATCTTTATCGTTAATATTTTTATTAAATGATATAGCTAAAGTATTATCATCTTTATAAACATTAACCATTACAACCCCATTTATAAATTCATTAGGGAAGATTGCTTTAACTTTAAAATAATTTGATTCAGAATAGTTATCTCTTTTGATTTTTGATTTGAATTTTATAATTTCGCTAATATCTTTATCAAAATCTTTTTCTTTTTTATTTGGAGTAAACTTAAATATTTTACGTTTATTTTTAAATAAAAGAATTAAAAATGAAATAATAAATACTAACCCTGCCAAAACAGAAATTGATATATAAATTGCAGGTTTATTAAATACAAATTCTAATACTCTATCTTTGTTGTAATAATCAGTATTAAATTCTTTAAAAACAATATATTCAATCAAAGAAATTGGTGCAATTGATGCAACCGCAAATAATAAAGATGCTAATAATTCACTAAAAATGCTTTTCTTTTTAATATCAACTGTATCAAATAAAGTATCATTAATTTGGACAATATCTACTTTAAAAGATGTAGCGTTAATAGGTAAATTTACTAAATATTCTTCATTTTTACGAATATTTGTATCTTTAATTCTAATTGTTTGAAGGTATTTTTCGTTTTTAAAACAAATAACATTATATTCAATGTAATTAATTGAATCATTTTTAATTAAAGTTAAAAATCTTCTATCTCCATGTTTAAATATCTTATAAGTATTTAAAAATTCTTGATATTCGTTATCAAGTTCAAATATAGCGTATGTTTTATCATCGCTTTTAATTAATTTATCTTCTCTAAAATCTTTATTCTTAAATTTAGGTAAAAGGAGAATTACTCCAAAAAAAGCAAAGACAATAGAAAAAGCTATCAAAAGTAAAAATATTAAATAATTCATATTTCAAAATTGTATCATAAGAAGGTCATTTATTGAATGACAATATAATTTACGATTTCAATTGTTCCGTATTTTCAAGGACATTGATTAAATTCGATATTTATCGAGTATTTTTATCTTTACATAATTTTATTAATTGTAACTATTAATTTTGTTTTGACAAAAAAAGGACCTAGATTACTCTAGATCAATCTTCGATTTTAATAACGAATTTACGTTTATATTTATGGTGTTTTAAAAGATATTTTTCATGGACTTTAGCACCCCAAGAATCATCTCCTCCAACTCCTTTTTGATCATTAATTGTTAAATAATTATATGAATTAACTAATTCTTCGTTACGGTTTGCAAGTTCTAATTCAAATTCATTATATGGTAAGAATTTAAAATTAAATGATTTTTCAAGTGGATAAAATACTAACTTTTTATCATTCATTGGAATACTAATCTTTTTAGAATACATATGATTAGCGCATTCTTGAGGAATTGAATAAGGAATATATTCTTTCTTTACATTAGATTCATATTCTCCCATAAAACTTCCTTTTAATTTATCTAAATATGTTTCTTCTTTTCCAAGTCCAATATAAGAAAAATCCTCAATATCTTTTTCAAATCTAAATCTTAATCCAATTAATGGAGGAGTATTTACTAAAACTTTTGATTTATAAGAATACTCTACTCTAATCTCACTTTGAGTATTTACAAAATATTTAACTTTAAAGAATGTTGGAATATTAGTAAGCATAACATAGGTGTAACTAACCATAATTTCTTCATCACTAATTTTTTTATAATTCATTGAAAAATGTTTTAAAAATGGAATATATAAAGGATATAAAGATGAAGAAAAATATGATGCATATTTATATTTTTCATATAATCTATCATTATCAGTAGTTGCTCTAAATAAAGTAGGTAATACTAAATGATTTAAATAACATTTATCTTTATAATATATTGCTTCAAGTCCTCCTTTTTCGCTATTAAATCCTGAAAAAATAACTTTAAATAATCCATTTTGAATAGTTAAGTGGTTATTACATCTAAAACTTTCTAAGTTTCCTAAAGGTAAAGAGTTATCTTGTTTAAATAATGATTCTTCATAACTTCCTTTTAAATATTTTTCTTCTTTAAAAAGTAAATATCCTTTTTCACAATATTCTTCCTCTTGTTTATAAGAAACTTCTACTTGTGCTACATATTCTTTATTATCTAAATAAGTATAATTATGGTTAATTTCAACTTCTTTTGATGATAAAGAAGGGATATTTGCTTCAAATGATTTAGTGTAAACTACCTTATAATCTTCAAGTAATTTATATGTAAATTTAAATTTAGAAGTATTTTTAAAATTATATTTATTAGTAATAATAACTTTATTTTCTTCAATATCAATTTTTAAAGGAGAATAATAATATTTTAAAGTTTTGATTTTTCCTCTCTCTTCGGCGTTACTTAATAAAATTCCATTTGCACAGAAATTATTATCGTTAGGATAATCTTTAAAATCTCCTCCAAAATTATATTTATTGTTTAAATAAATTCCTTGATCTTTAAAATCCCATACAAATCCTAAATGGAAATTGAAATATTTATCTAAAAGAGCCATATATTCATCAAAATTACCAAGTGAATTTCCCATTGCGTGCATGAATTCGCATTCCATTACAGGAGTTTCTCTATTTTCTTTTAATAATTTGTCTAACTTACTAGGATTAAAATACATTCTAGAAATTACATCACTAATCTTATATTTATCTTTAAAACGATATGTATTTTCGTAATGAACAAGTCTAGAAGAATCATTTTCTTTAAAATATTTGTATAATCCTTCTAAATTTCTTCCTTCATAAGATTCATTTCCACAACTCCAAAAAATAATTGATGGATGGTTAAAATCTCTTTTTAACATCCATTTACCTCTAGAAATTGTAAAATCTAAATATTTAACGTTACTTCCTGGTAAAACTTCATTTTCATGATTATTTTTATCATCTTTCCACATGTAAGTTCCATGAGTTTCAATTGGAGCTTCATCCATTACTAAAATACCTAATTTATCGCATAAATCATAAAATATAGGTGCATTTGGATAATGACTTGTTCTAATCGCATTAATGTTATTTCTTTTAATTAAATATAAATCTTCTTTAATTTCTTTTTCAGTTAAACTTCTTCCACTATTAGGATTAAATTCATGTCGGTTAACTCCCTTAATGATCAATCTTCTTCCATTTAAAAGAATTGTACCTTTAACAACATCAATTCTTCTAAATCCAACATTCATCCTAACTTCTTCTAAAGTAGTTCTTTCTTCTTTTAATTTAATTTTAACACTATAAAGATTAGGCTCTTCATCGCTCCACGCACTAACTTCACTAATTTCATCTTCAATAACCATTTCTTTAGAAGTAACTTTAATATTTTTATTGATAATATTTTTATCGTCTTTTAATAAATTAAAATTGATAACTAATCCTTCTTTAAATTCATTTAAAACAATTTTAAATTTAGAAATACCAGTTTTATAATCATTTTTTAATATAGAATAATTAATAACATCTTCAAAATGGTTTTTAGGTAATTTAATTAAATTAATATCACGATTAATTCCACTTAATTCCCACATATCTTGATCCATGTAGTAAGACGCAAAAGAATATTTAAAATTAATAATTTGGATTAAATTATCTCCTTTTGCAATATAATCATTAATTTTAAATCTAGTATTTAACATATTTAATGAAGAATATCCTACAAAATATCCATTAATGTAGATATAAACTGCACTTTCAAATCCATTTAATTCAATATAATAATCACTATTTAAATCAATTATTTTAAATTCTTTAAAGAAGCATGCGTAAGGATTAATATGAGGAATTTCTCCTAACTTTAAATTTTCTTTATTTTCAAAACTATATCTAACATTATTATATATTGGAGTGCCATATCCTTTTAATTCAAGATTACATGGTAATTCAATATCTTGTAATTTCTTATATTCATATTTTTCTTTTAATAAATCATTATTAAATGTGTCTTCACTATAAAATATTTTCCATTTTCCATTTAATGAAGTTCTTGATGATTTTCTTTGAGTAATCGATTCATAAAAACTTGTAGGTGAACACGCATTAACTTCACTAACTGGTTCTTTTAATAAATTTAAATCTAATTTTTCCATATAAGTATTTTATCATTTTTATTCTAGTATTTGTTTTCATTTATACAATTTTATTCATTTTGTCTAAAATTTATACAAAATAACAATTTTGTAAGTATAAATAATTTTAAAAAATGCCATAATTAATTTACATACAAAGGAGAAAAAAACAAAATGAAAAAATTATATTTAAAAATTGCATCAAGAAAATATGATGAAACACTTAAAAGTAT
>CAVKZU010000082.1:0-19018 GCA_963660725.1 Lachnospiraceae bacterium
CTGTAATGGTGAAGGTAGCCTTTCGAGGCAAGAATAGCACGTCGCTGGGCTTTTTTTATTTATTTAATTATTTAATATAAAAAAGATGAAGAGGTTTTTGCCTCTTTTTTTGTTAATTTTTTAAAAATAAATTCTAGTTATTATTCTTGTATTTTTACTGATTTATTTATTAATTTTTTAAATAATTTCATAAAAATATATAAAATTATAGACTTTATAATAATACATGTTTATAATATAAAAAGAATTCAGTAGCAAATACTGAATTATTGATTATTTACAAAAAGGAGGGAATGTAATATAATACATTCGGTAAAAAAATACGGATTATGAAGAAAGAATTAACTCAAGCACAACTCGGAAGAATACCATCTTATTTACAAGTTCTAATGGATTTTAAAAACAAAGGTCTAGAATATGTAAGTTCAAATGATTTAGCGGATGCATTAGATTTAAATTTTGAAATGGTTCGTAAAGATATTGCCGCAATTTCTTCTAAAGAAGGAATACCAAATAAAGGAAGAAAAGTTGTTGAATTGATTGAAGATATTGAAAAAGTATGTGGACATGATCAAAATCATAATGCTTTACTTGTTGGAATTGGATCTTTAGGAAGAGCTTTACTTAACTACAATGGTTTTGAACATTATGGATTAAATATTGTAGCAGCATTTGATAATAAAGATACTCATGTTGGTGAGAAAATCAATGGAGTTCCTATTTATCATTTTGATGATTTAAAAGATGTTAAAAGATTATATAATGCATCAATTGGTATTATATGTGTTCAAAAAGAAAAAGCTCAAGGTGTTGCAATTCATCTTGTTGCTTCTGGTATTGAAGCAATTTGGAATTTTGCACCAATAAAATTGGATTTAAATGATGAAGTTATTGTATCTAATATGGATATGGCAGAATCACTTGCTAAATTAGCTCATCGTTTATATAGAAAAGTAAGTAAAAAAGGAGAATAGTATGGATAGAGAATTAGATCCAAAAGCAGTTGCTGAAGTTGATAGCTTAGTTAAAAAAGGCTTAGTCGCTTTAGAAAAATTTCGTTTATTAGATCAAAAAACAGTTGATTACATCGTTGCAAAAGTATCAACAAAAGTTTTAGATCAACATGAATATCTTGCAAGACTCGCTGTTGAAGAAACAAAAAGAGGTGTTTTTGAAGATAAATGTACAAAGAACTTATTTGCATGTGAATATGTTACAAACGCAATGAGACATTTAAAAACATGTGGAATTATTAGTGATGATCCAGTAACAGGTATTACTGAAATTGCTGATCCACTTGGTGTTATTGCAGGTGTCACTCCAGTTACAAATCCTACATCAACAACTATTTTTAAATGTTTAATTTCTTTAAAAACAAGAAATCCTATTATTTTTGGATTCCATCCAAATGCTCAAAATTGTTCAGTTGAAACTGCAAAAATCATTTTAAAAGCTGCAGTAGAAGCAGGTGCTCCAGAAGATTGTGTTCAATGGATTTCTAATCCATCACTTGATGCTACAACAGCATTAATGAATCATCCAGGCATTGCATGTATTTTAGCAACTGGTGGTAACGCAATGGTTAAAGCTGCTTATAGTTGTGGTAAACCTGCTTTAGGTGTTGGAGCTGGTAACGTTCCTGCTTATGTTGAAAAAACTGCAAATATTGCACAAGCTGCTAATGATATTTTAATGTCAAAAGCTTTTGATAATGGTATGGTTTGTGCTTCTGAACAAGCTGTTATTATTGATAAAGAAGTTTATGATGAATTTATAAAAGATATTAAAAGATATGGTGCATATCTTTGTAATAAAGAAGAAAAAGCTTTACTTGAAAAATATATGTTCCGTCCAACAAAAGATGGATCAACAGCTTTATTTGCTGGTTTAGTTGGTCATCCAGCATGGGAAATTGCTCACGAAGCAGGATTTGAAGTGCCAAAAGAAACTCCTATTTTAATGGCTGAATGTTCAAAAGTTGGTTTTGATGAACCATTAACAAGAGAAAAATTATCACCAGTTTTAGCAGTTTTAAAATCAAAAGATTCTAAAGAAGGCTTAGATTTAGCTGAAAAAATGGTTGAATTAAACGGTTTAGGACATAGTGCTTGTATTCATACTTCTAATAAAGAATTAGCTGATGAATTCGGAACAAGACTTAAAGCATGTAGAATTATTTGGAATTCTCCAACTACATTTGGTGGAATTGGTAATATTTATAACTCATTCTTACCATCTATGACATTAGGATGTGGATCTTATGGTCATAACTCAGTTAGTGGTAACGTTAGTGCTGTTAACTTAATTAATATTAAACGAATTGGTAAGAGGAGAAATAATATGCAATGGTTTAAAGTTCCAAGCAAAATCTATTTTGAAAGAAATAGTATTCAATATTTAAAAGATGCTAAAAATTTAAATAAAGCATTTATTGTTTGCGATGAAACAATGGTTAGATTTGGCTTCTTACAAAAAGTTTTAGATCAATTGAATTCAAGAAGAAATGAAGTACAAGTTCAATTATTCACTAATGTTGAACCAGATCCAGATATTACTACAGTTAAAAAAGGTGCAGAAATGATGGCTGCATTCAATCCAGATACAATTATTGCTTTAGGTGGTGGTTCTTCAATGGATGCTGCTAAAGGTATGTGGTTATTCTATGAAAATCCAGAGGTTAATTTTGATGATTTAAAACAAAAATTCATGGATATTAGAAAGAGAGCATTTAGATATCCTGAACTCGGAAAGAAATCTAAATTAATTTGTATCCCTACAACTAGTGGAACAGGTAGTGAAGTTACTCCATTCGCAGTTATTTCAAATAGAGCAGAACATAAGAAATATCCTTTAACAGATTATTCTTTAACTCCAACTATTGCAATTATTGATCCTGAATTTACAACAAATCTTCCTCCAAGAGTTACAGCAGATACAGGTTTAGATGTTTTAACTCATGCTTTAGAAGCTTATGTTTCAATGCTTGCAAGTGATTATACAGATGCTTTAGCTTTACAAGCTATTCAAATTGTATTTGAATATTTACCAAGAGCAGTTAAAAATGGTAAAAATGATTTAGAAGCTAGAGAAAAAATGCATAATGCTTCAACAATGGCAGGTATGGCATTTGCTAATGCATTCTTAGGTATGTGTCACTCTATGGCTCATAAGGTTGGTGGTATGTATCATGTTGTTCATGGTAGAGCAAATGCAATTTTATTACCGTTTGTTGTTAGATATAATGGTGAAGTACCACAAAAACTTTCAACATGGCCAAAATATAATGTCTATGATGCAGATAAACGTTATGCAAAAGTTGCTCGTTTATTAGGCTTAAAAGCAAGAACTGATGCTGAAGGTGTTAAATCTTTAGCTGATGCAATCTATGATTTAGGTATTGAATGTGGTGAAGAAATGAACTTCAAGAGCGAAAATATTTCTAAAGAAGATTGGTTCAAAAATGCTGAAGAATTAGCATATTTAGCATATGAAGATCAATGTACACCATGTAATCCTAGAATCCCTATGATTAAAGATATGATTAAAATCTTAGAAGACGCTTACGAAGGATATAAAAAATAATAAAATTGTTTAATAAAAAGGGGCTGTGAAAAAACTAACTTTTAAAAATTAGGTTTTCAGCCTCTTTTTATTTTACCTTTTTATAAACATATCACTTTTTTTATCCTCTTTTTAATTTCGTTCTCGATAATTTTACAAGCTCCAGAACGACTTAATAAATCTAAAAATTTATCAATTTTTTGTATTGCTCAACATCACTACTGTAGCAAAATATGAAAAAGAACTTATGCATGCTATAATAATTCGTAAGATACATATTTGTGACCAACAATATTGTATCATATAGGCTCCAGGTTAGATTCCTTGAGCATTTTTTATCAAAAAAAGCACGAAAAAAGGGGCTAAAACCTTTTATCTCAAAATACTAGGTTTTTTCACAGCCCCTTTTAATCATTGATAATTTTAATTTCATCGATTATATCTTTATCTTTTATACCAGTTAGTTTTAAAAAATTTTCTAATCCTTCATATGGAATTTTTTCATATCTATCTGGTGAATGAGCGTCTATTCCAAATATAAATGTATTTCCAATTTCTTTTGCAATTTTAAAGAATTGAGTGCTAGGATATTCTCTATTTTCATAGAATCCATTTATATTAATTTCTAATGGAATGTTTAGTTTCTTAGCGGTTTTACAAATTTCTAATGAGATTTCTTTTGTAAAATCATTAAAATAAGTGCAATTTATTAAAAATAAATCAGGATGGCAAACATATGCAAATAAGCCAGTTTTCATACCTTCAATTAAATCATTTTTATAACGAATAATTTGTGCTTCATTATTTTTAGGACCTCTAAAATAAAATTCTGGATTTCCATTTAAATCATAAGTTAAATGTTGACCAAGAATTAAATAATTTAATTTATATTTATTAAATAATTCGTTATAGTAATCTTTATATTCATTTAAATATTCTATTTCTAATGCTTTATAAATTGTAATTTTATCTTTATATTTTTCTTTTAATGAATCAATAGAATTTAAATAATCTTCTAATTCTTCAAAATTCATTCTCATGTGGGGATGAATGATATTAGGAAATGGAGCGTGATCTGAAAATCCAATTACTTTAAAATCATTTTTAATTGCTTCTATAATATATTCTTCATCTTTATAATCTTCTGCGTGTCCACATCTAAAAGTATGTGAATGGTAGTTTTTAACTAATTTATTCATAAAATCATCCTTTCAAAAAATAACTATTCAATTATATATTTAATTCCTTTAATTTAAAACATTTTAGTTAATTTTTGATTATTAAAAATGTATAATTAATGACGAAAAGAAGGTATTAAAAATGAAAGAATTTAGAGATTTAATGACAAGTGATATAAATAAAAGCAATGTTATTATATGTGGAGTTCCTTTTGATGGAAATGCAAGTGTTGGTAAAGGTGCATCTTTAGCACCTGATACTTTAAGAGAATTATCTTATGATTTACCTGCTTTAGATCGAAATGGTAATTTATTAAGCAATACTTTTATTTATGATCAAGGTAATTTTGACGCTGATGATTTTGAAAAATTAACTGAAGAAATTTATTCTAAAGTTATTTCTTACAATGATAAATTTCAAATTGTATTAGGTGGAGATCATTCAATTGCAATTACAAGTGAAAAAGCATTTTATAAAAAAGCACTAGAAGAAAATAAAGAACCTGTAATTATTCATATTGATGCACATCCTGATATTTGTGATGAATATCATGGTAGTAAATTTTCCCATGCATGTCCTATTAAAAGAGCACTTGATTTAGGATTTAAAGATGAAAATATTACTTTAATCGGAGTTAGAGGATTTGAAGCACAAGAAATAGAAACTTTTAAAAAACATCCTTTACTTGATGTTTATAAAGCGAGTGATGTAAATAAACTAGGGATTGAAGCATTGTTATTAATTTTATGTAGTAAATACAAAAACCCTAAATATAAAATTTATTTAAGCTACGATATAGATGCAAATGATCCTGCTTTTGCTCCAGGAACTGGAACTCCTGAAGCTTTTGGATTAAAATCAATCGATATTTTAAATTTAATTTGCGGATTAATTAGTAATTTAAATGTTACTACAATGGATTTAGTAGAAATTGCACCTCCACTTGATGTTAATAATATAACAAGTTGGTTAGGTTTAAAAACACTTTATGAAGTTTTCCATACTTTAGAAGAAAAGAATAATTAATATTAAAATCACCTTTATTGGTGATTTTTATTTATAAATTTCAATTTTTTCTTTAGTTAATAAAATTCTTTCAAATTTATTGTTAATTGAAAAACACTTAATTAATTCAGTTTTTGGGTATTTAACTTTACATTCATAATATAAATTTTTAGAATATTTTTTCTTTATACTTTTAAATCCATTTTTAGAATAAAGAGTTAATAATTCTTCGATATATTTTAAATTCATTGAATGCATTAAAGTGGTATCTTTATATTTTAAAAAATATTTTAATGGTTCATCTTTTTTAAAATCTTTTTTTAAGTATGTTTGAGATGCACTAATAACATCAATTACACATTCTAAAGAATATTTAAATGGCATTTGAGTTAATATAATATTTCCATTATGAAAATCAATATAATATTCGTAATGATGTTTATTGTGCTTTGTATGATGAGTGAAAATTGAAGAATATAATCCTTCGTTTAATCTTTCATTTGCAATAGGAGAATAATGTCCATTATAGTATTTAGCACTTTTAATAAATTCTTTAGGAGAATATTTAGATAAATCATGTTTTAATCCTAAAAAAGGAATGCCTACTTTACACGCATTAATAAATACATGAAATCTATGTTTATTTACTGTATGAAAATGTTTTAAAAAGTGAAATTTCATAATTTTTATACCTTAATTATTTTAATATTTTTAATAATAAAAATTAAGTATTTTATTTAATAAAAAACTATAAAAACAAGATTAAATATTTTATAATATATAAGTAATTTAAGGAGATAAATATGGCTAAAACATATCAATTAGTTTTAATTAGACATGGCGAATCTGAATGGAATAAATTAAATTTATTCACAGGTTGGACAGATGTTGAATTATCTGAAAAAGGACAAGAAGAAGCAAAAAATGGTGGTAGATTATTAAAAGAAGCAGGATTCCATTTTGATGTTGCTTATACTTCATATTTAAAAAGAGCAATTCATACATTAAACTTTGTTTTAAGTGAAATGGGAGAAGAATATATTCCAGTTCATAAATCCTGGAGATTAAATGAAAGACATTATGGTGCTTTACAAGGTTTAAATAAGAGTGAAACTGCTGAAAAATATGGTGAAGAACAAGTTAAAATCTGGAGAAGAAGTTATGATGTTTGTCCTCCAGCTTTAGAAGTTAGTGATGATAGAAACCCAGCTAATCAAAAAGCTTATTCAAAAGTTGGTGTTCAAGATTTACCATTAACAGAATGTTTAAAAGATACAGTTGCACGTGTTCTTCCTTATTGGGAATGTGAAATTAAACCTTCAATCGTTGCAGGAAATCAAGTAATTATTGCTGCACATGGTAATTCATTAAGAGCTTTAGTTAAATATCTTGAAGGAATTAGTGATGAAGATATCATTGCATTAAATATTCCTACAGGTGTCCCACTTGTTTATACATTTGATGAAAATTTCAATGTTTTAGATAAGAAATATTTAGGTGATCAAGCTGCTATTGAAGCTGCTATGAACGCTGTTAAAAATCAAGGAAAAGCAAAATAATATTAAAAATTAAGCATCTTTAAATAGGTGCTTTTTTTATGCTTTAAAGCATAAAAAAAGAAGTACTCTTTAAAAGAATACTTCTAATTTAACTATTTAATTGCAGCTTTTGGATCAACTAAGAATTTTTTATCTTCTATTTCTTTCTTTAATAAATCAATAAATTCTTGAGTTTTAACTGTGATTTGTTTTTCATCACCATATCTACGATATGTGACTTCATCGTTTTGCATTTCTTTATCACCAATAACTAAAGCATAAGGAATTTTCTTTGTAATTGAATTTCTCATACGGTAACCAAGTTTTTCACCTGAATCATCTAAGATAGTTCTAAATCCTTCTTTCTTTAATCTTTCGTTTAAAGATTTTGCGTATTCACCTTGAACATCTGAATTAACTGGTAAAATTGTAACTTGATGTGGAGCAATCCAAGCTGGGAATGCACCACCAAAATGTTCAATAATAATACCAATGAATCTTTCAAATGATCCTAAGATAGCACGATGTAACATGATAGGTCTTTCTTTTTCACCTTTATCATTAATATATGTACAATTGAATCTTTCTGGTAAGTTCATATCGAGTTGAATTGTACCGCATTGCCAAATTCTTCCCATACAATCTTTGAGTTTGAAATCAAGTTTTGGTCCATAGAATGCACCATCTCCAGGATTAATTTTGAAATCTTTTCCTGTAGCTTTACATGCATCACCTAAAATCTTTTCGCTTTCTGCCCAAATTTCATCATCACCAATATAATCTTTTTCAGGTTTTGTTGATAAAACAATATTATAATCAAGTCCAAATGTTGCATAGATTTGATCATATAATTTTAATAATTTTTCAATTTCACTCTTTAATTGGTCTCTTGTACAGAAGATATGTGCATCATCTTGAGTAAAGTTACGAACTCTGAATAATCCATTTAATGCACCGCTTGCTTCATGTCTATGCACTAAACCAAGTTCACCTAAACGAAGTGGTAAATCTTTATATGAATGTAAGTCTGAATTATAAACAACTAAAGCACCTGGACAATTCATTGGTTTGATAGCGAAATCTCTATCATCAATTTTAGTTGTATACATATTTTCTTTATAATGATCCCAGTGTCCTGATGTTTCCCATAATTCTCTTGATAAAATAATAGGAGTTTTGATTAATAAGTAACCATTATCATCATGAATTTTATACCACCAACTTTCAATTTGTCTTCTTAACATTAATCCATCTGGTAAGAAGAATGGGAAACCTGGACCATATTCTGAAAGCATAAATAATCCAAGTTCTTTACCAAGTTTTCTGTGGTCTCTCTTTTTAGCTTCTTCCTTAACAAATTCAATGTGTTCTAATTCTTCTTTTGTAAAGCAAGAAACACCATAAATTCTTGTTAATTGTTTGTTATCACTATTTCCTCTCCAATAAGCACCAGCAATAGTGTCTAATTTGAAATTTTTAATAAAAGAAGTAGAAGGAACATGAGGTCCAACACATAAATCAATGAAATTACCTTGAGAATATGTTGAAATAGTAACACCATCTTCAAGTTCACTAATTAATTCTACTTTGTATGGATTATCTTTAAAGATTTCTAATGCTTCTTTTTTAGAAACTTCTTTTCTAATAATATATTCGCCTTTTTTAGCGTGTTCTTTCATTTTTGCTTCGATTTTTCTTAAATCTTCTTCTTTTAAAACATAACCATTGAAATCAACATCGTAATAGAATCCATCATCAATAGCAGGACCAATACCAAATTTAGCATCTTTAAATAAATCTTGAATTGCTTCAGCCATTAAATGTGCTGTGGAATGATTTAAAATATGGAATGCTTCTTCTGATTTTGATGTAATAACTTCAAAATCACCATCTTCTTTAATAGGTGCAAATAAATCAAATAATTTACCATTTAATTTATATGCAATTGCTTCTTTAGCAAGAGAAGAAGAAATAGAAGTTGCAACATCTTTACCATTTTGACCTTCAATTACTTCAATTTCTTTGCCATCTAATAATTTAACTTTCATAAATTTCCTCCAAAATAAAAGTCCTTAGAAAATAATTTCTAAGGACGTAATATCTAATTTATACGTGGTACCACCTTAATTATAGATTAATTAATCTATCACTCATTTATTACTTTAACTCTAAGTATACGTTAAGTTACCTTAAATGCTCCAAAGTGGTATTTACTAATTATTATCTAAGGTAATTTCACCAAGTATACCTATTCTCTAAAGATAAATCATTAATAAACTTGTCTTTTTCTACGCACAAATATAATAAAATTTAATTTTTGTTTAGTCAAGTAGAGAACTATAAAATATCTCTATCTTCTGGAATTTGAACAATTCTCATGAAGTTTGTTCTTCCACTTCCAGTAGGAGTTCCACCACCAACAACGATGTAATCTCCAGGTTTTAAGCCATATTCTTTAGCTTTAATAATAGCAACAACTTCCATATCTTCAATTAAACTTGGCATATATGCACTGTCAATTAAACATGAATAAACACCCCAATATAAAGCGTTTTGTCTAACTGTTGTTAATTTATTTGAGATAGAAAGAATTGGACATGAAGGTCTTGCTTTTGAAATACGTCTTGATGATCTTCCAGTTTCTGTATAAGAAACGATTAATTTAGCACCAATTAATTTAGCAGTATTTGCAATAGCGTTAGCAATAGCATCGTTATTATCTTTATTTGATGTATCATAAGCTTCTTGAGCTAATTTTTCATAATCTAATTCTTTTTCCATTGTACGAGCAATTCTACATTGTGTTTCAACAGCTCTATCTGGATAATCACCATTTGCAGATTCACCACTTAGCATAACACAGTCAGTTGATTCTAAAATAGCAGTAGAAACGTCACCAACTTCAGCACGTGTAGGGATTGGTGAATGTGTCATACTATCTAACATTTGAGTAGCAGTAATGACTGGTTTACCTTTAGCTCTACATTTTTCAATTAATTTACGTTGAACGATTGGGACTTCTTCCTCAGGAATTTCAACACCTAAATCACCACGAGCAACCATGATACCATCACTAGCATCAATGATTTCATCTAAGCAATCCATAGCTTGGCAGTTTTCAATTTTTGAAATAATTTTGATTTCTGGATGTTTATGAGCTTGTAAAATTTTTCTAATTTGTAAGACATCATCAGCATTTCTAACGAAAGATGCAGCAACGAAATCAACACCGATTTCACAACCCCAAATTAAATCTGATTCGTCTTGTTCTGAAATAAATTTATTTGTTGTTCTAGCACCACTACCTGTACAGTTAACACCTTTTTTGTTGCTAACAACGTGTGTATTTAAAGCTTTACAAACGATTTCTTCATGTTCTTTATCTTTATCGATAACTTCCATATCAAGTTTACCATCATCAATTTTAATGTGGTTACCAATTTTAGCATCGTTATAGAGGTTAGAATAGTTAACAGAAATTTTTTCAGGAGTACCTAAAACTTCTTTCATAGAAATTCTAACAATTGAACCTGCTTCGATTTTGATTTTGTCATCTTTCATTTTATGACATCTAATTTCAGGACCTTTTGTATCGAGCATAACAGGAATATAAATTCCTTCTTTTTCTAATTCTCTAGCTAAAACAAGTTTTTTACCATGTTCACTATAATCACCATGAGAAAGGTTCATTCTCAAGACGTTCATACCATTTTTAATTAATGTTTTTAACATGTCCATGTTATCACTAGCAGGACCAATAGTACAAACGATTTTTGTTTTCTTTGAAATGTTTTCTTTAATCATATTCTCTCCTATTTAATTAATTCATGTGTTTTATAAAGATCTAAATGTTTATCTCTTTCTAACTTAAATGCTTCAAGTATTGGTAAATTCCATAATTTATTTTCGTGAATTCCAACACAAACGCCTCCAACTCCTTCATTTAAAAGTTCAACAGCGTATACTCCCATTCTTACTGCATTAAATCTTTCCATTGCAGAAGGTTTTCCTCCTCTTTGGATATGACCTAAAACAGTAGCTCTTGCTTCCCAAACACCTTGATCATTAATTTCTTTAACTAATGCGTTAGTATCAAGTAATTTTTCAGCAACTAATATAATGTAGTTATCTCTTCCTTCGTTTTTAGCTTTTTTCATTCTTTCAAACATTGCTTCTTTATCTAATAAATTATCAATTGTAATAATTTCATCAGCGTTAGTTGCAATACCTGCAAAAGAAGTTAAATCTGGACATTTATTACCCATAACTTCAATAACTGCACAACGATTATGAGATTTCATAGTATCTCTAATATTATCAATTGCGTCAACTACTGTATTTAAAGCAGTATCAAATCCAATTGTATAATCACTACTTGCAATATCATTATCGATTGTTCCAGGGAGTCCAACACAATTAATTCCAAGTTCAGTTAAAAGTTTTGCACCCATATAGGATCCATCTCCACCTACTACAATTAATGCATCAATTCCTTCTTTTGATAAAATTTCTTTAGCTTTTTCACGAGTTTCAGCAAGTTTAAATTCTGGAAGTCTTGCAGTTTTAATAACTGTACCACCAACATTTAATTTATCTTCATTGAAATGTTTATCTACTTTAAAGAAATTATTAGTAATAAGACCTTTATAGCCTCCATATACTACATACATTTCTTTACCTAAATTGATACCAGCTTTAATAGCACCAATTACAGCAGCGTTCATTCCAGGAGAATCTCCTCCACTTGTTAATATACCGATTTTTCTAATCATAAATCAATTACCTCAATTCTTAAAAAATCATATCAATTATATACTATTTTTATTAAGATATTAAATAAAATTTAAAAAAACTTTATGGGATTTTAACTTTTATGAAACTATCTTAAATATTTACTATAAATAATTAAAAATATTTAATAAATAAAGTATAATAAAAGAATGCAAAAGAATTATAAAATTGATTTAATAGAACAACCTATTTCTAACTTTTTAGAAGTTTTAAACGATATTTATTTACCATTAATCGCTAAAAAAGCATTAAATTTATATATTTTTTATTTATCCAATAATAAAAAAGAATGCTTGGATTTAGATATTTTTGATGAAAATAATATTTCTAGCGATGAATTTTATTTATTAAATAAAACTTTAATATCCTTAAAATTAATTAGAATATTTGAAAGTGAAGAAGATTCTTTAATTAAAGTATTTTCACCTCTTTCAGGGTTTAATTTTTTTCAATCAATCGCTTTAAGAACAGTTTTTTTATCAAAAGTAGATGAAAAATACGCTAAAGACATGTTTAATAAATATTTATTTAAAATTAATAAAAAATATAAAGAAATCACTTATTCATTAAATGATTCTTTTTCATTTGATTCTTTTAATAATAATGAATTAATTAATTCTAGTTTAAAAACTAAATCATTAACAATTAATGGAAAATTTTCCATTGGAAAATGTTTCATTATTATTAAAAAAGAATTCCCTAATTTAAAAATTGAAGATTTATCTAGTGAAGAAATTTTAAAAATTACTGAATTAAGTAATTTATATGGAATAAATGAAGCAAAAATTGGGAATATGCTTATTAAATCAATTGATATTAATAATGAATATGGTAAAAAAATTGATTTTACTAAATTTAATAAACAAGTGGAATTATACGTTAAATATGATCAAAAATTACAAAACGATAAAAAGAAAAATGATAATATCAAACTTGATTTATTAAATGATTCTTCTAATTCAAAATTAATTGAATATTATTTAAATACTGCTCCTTTAAAATTAATTGAAGATCGCACTAAAGGGATTAAAGCTAGTAAACAAGAACTTGATACTTTAAATGTATTAAATAATAAATATTCATTATCTAATGGATTAATTAATGTTATTTTTGATTATTTATTAAATCAATATGGATTTATTAATAATCAATACGCTGAAGATCTTGCAAGAGTATTTAAAAGAAAAGATATTGATGGAGTTTTTGAAGCCTTAGATTATTTATCTTCTAAAAAGAAAAATAATATTAATAAAGAAGAAAATAAAAAAGAAAATACAAAAATAATTAGTAAAAAAGAAGAAGTTAAAAAAGATAAAAAGATATCATATCTTTTTGATGATAGTGAAGATATAGAAACGGATTTTGATTAATATGGAAAAATTAAAGTTAGAAAATATAGATTTGAATGAAGATTTAGAATCTTTTAAAGAAAGTTGTTATAAAGAAATTTTAAATAATAAAGAATTTTATTCTTTAATTTCTAAAGATTTTAATAATGAAGAAATAAATAAAAATATTTCTAAATTTTTTAGATACTTAAAAGATTATGAATTAGTTAAAACATTAAAAACTTATGAAGATTGTAAGAAAAATAATAAATATTTTTATTATTCAGTATCTAAAAAGAATAATGTGTTAATCGAAAAAGAAAAAGAAGTTCCAGCGTATCATAACTATATTTATTATATTAATCATTTTTTATATAGTGATTTTGATTATGAAACTTATTATCAAATTGATTTAAAATCAATTCCTCGAAAAGAATTAGTAAAACAAATTAAAGACCGTGCTAAAGCACACACTTCTTTATTTTATATTTATGGAGCAAGTAATACTTTTAAATCATTAGCAGCAATTTCGATGTGTAATGGTTATATTAAAAATAAAGATTATAAAATAGCATTTATTAATTCTTTTAAAAGATTTAAAGAATTAAATGATTTATCTTTTAATAAATTTAAAAAAGAAGAATATGATGAAATGTTCCATAATTTACTTAATGTAAAAATACTTGTAATTGATGGATTTGGAGATGAATATAAAAATTCGTATTTAAGGGATTCAATTGTAATTCCTCTTTTAAAAGAAAGATTTAAAAATAAAGATTTAGTAACGATTATTACTTCAAATTATTCAATTGAAGAAATATCAACTCTTTACAAATTAAAAGATTCTACCGAATTTCAAAGTAGAATCTTAAAAGATTTATTAATAAATAATTCAAAACTTGAAATTTATAGTGGGAATTTTTCTATTTAATAATCGAATCAATTTGATTATATAAATAATTTAAATCTCCATTAGTTTCAATAATTTTTACATCTTTATTATTTTTATCGTAATAAAAATCATTATTTATTTTTAAAGAATCATTAATATTTTTTTCATTACGATTATTTAAATTTTTGATTTGTTGTTCTTTTGATATTTTTAAAACAATAATTGTTTTAAAAAGATATTCAAAATGTGCTTTAAAAAGAAGAGGTACTTCAATTGCAACAAGTTCATTTTCTTTAATATATTTTATTAAAACTTTTTCAAGTTCTGGGTATAGTAAATTTTCTATATCCTTTTTCTTTTTTAAATCATTACATAAAATATTTTTTGCTTTTAATCTATCATTTTGATTATCAATATCAAAAATAAATCCATATATTTTTGATACTTTTTTATTAATTAAAGGATCTTTATATAATTTATGGATTTCTTCATCACATGAAATACATAAATATCCTTTAGATTCTAAATGTTTTAAAACGGTAGATTTTCCGCTTCCAATCGGTCCTGTAATTCCAATTGCTTTTTTAATTGAATAATCAAGTTGACAATTAGGACAAAAAGAAGTTCCTCTTCCTCCTAAAAATATTTTATGAATTCTAGTTTCACATATTGGACAAGGTTCATTTTCTTTATCATATACTTTTAATTCATTTTGAAATTTTCCATCAATTCCTGATGCATTAAAAGAATGGACGCTACTTCCACCAAGTTTAATTGCGTTATCTAAAATTATTTTAGAATTATTAATAATATTAATAATTTTCTCTTCACTTAATTCATTACCTTTGGTAAGAGGATTAATTTTACTTTTAAATAAAATTTCATCAGCATATATATTTCCAATTCCAGATAAAATTGTTTGATCTAAAAGTAATTCTTTAATATGTTTTTTACGGTTAAATTTCTTTAAAAGTGAAGGAATATCTTTCTTTTCTACTTTATTTGCTTCAATTCCTAACTTTTTAATCATCTCTAGATTATTAACTTCTTCATTTTTACAAAGATACATAATTCCAAATTTTCTAGTATCATTAAAAGATAAATAGGTATTATCTAAAAATGAAAATATTAAAGTAGTAGAAGTTTTTCTAGCGTGTTCTCTAGTTTCATTATAAAAAAACTTACCTTCCATTCTTAAATGGCATATTAAAGTATAGGAATCACTAAGTCTAAAAAATAAATATTTAGCGTATCTTTCAATATCCAAAATAGTTTTATTTTGAATAATTTCTTTAAATTCATTTATATCCGATTTTATTAAATTATCATAAAAAATATCTACTTTTTTGATTGTTTTTCCTTTAACTAAAGGTAATAAGATATTTTTTACGGTTTCAACTTCTGGTAATTCAGGCATTATTTTGCATTATACCAAGTTTTGGCATATCCTCCATCTACTTTTAATTTTACATTTAATTTAACGCAATTTTCCATCACATTTTTAACAACATTTAATACTTCGTCTTTTTCTTTATCATTAACTTTTAAAATAATTTCATCATGAATTTGGTTAATGATTTTAGCTTCATATCCTTTTTCTTTTAAAGTTTTATTAACTTCAATCATTGCAATTTTGATTAAATCTGCAGCACTTCCTTGAATTGGAGCATTCATTGCTGCTCTTTTTTCAAAATTTCTTTCTTGGTATGAAGAATTATTTATTTCAGTTAAGTATCTTCTTCGATTAAACATCGTTAAACTATATTTATTGATTTTTGCAAATTCTACTAAATTATTTAAATAATCTTTGATTTCTGGGAATTCTTGATAAAAAGAACTGATAATGTTTCTAGCTTCTATAACACTAATATGTAATGTTTCACTTAATCCCCAATCACTAATTCCATAAACAATTCCAAAATTAGTTGCTTTTGCAATTCTTCTTTCATCACTTGTAGGTTCTCTATCAATATGGAATATTTTTTTAGCAGTTAATGAATGAATATCTTCATCATTATTAAAAGCATCAATTAATGTTTTGGAATTAGAAAGATGTGCTAAAATTCTTAATTCAATTTGAGAATAATCAAGTGACAAAATATTTAAATTATCTTCTCTATAAAAGAATGCTTTACGAATATTTTTACCTTCATTATCACGAATACTAATATTTTGAAGGTTTGGTTCACTAGAAGAAAGTCTTCCAGTAGAAGTTAATGCTTGATTAAATGTAGCATGAATTAATCCTTTTTCATCAATATAAGGCATATATCCATCAACATAGGTTGAAAGTAATTTTTGATATTTACGATATTCTAAAATTAAAGGAATAATTGGGTGAAGTGGTTCTAATTTATTTAAGATTTCAACACTTGTAGATCTTTGCTTATTTGAAGGTAGGTTTAATTTATCAAATAAGATTTCACCAAGTTGTTTTGGAGAATTGATATTAAATTCTTCTTCAGAATATTTATAAATTTGTTTTTTTAACTCATTTAACTTTATTTCATATTCTTGTTTAAATCTCAAAAGAGTTAATTTATCTAAAGGAAATCCTTCTTTTTCCATTTCTTCTAAAACTTCACTTAAAGGAATTTCAATTTCTTTAAGTAAGGAATATTGATTGTTTTCTTTTAATTTTTTAATAGTAGAATCTTTTAAATATTCTGCAAAATAAGAATAAATAATTGCGTTATTTGGATTTGAATCATTAAGTAATAAAAAAGAAGATTCAACATTTGAAGTATCTAAATTGATTGAATTAAATAATAAAACATCATTAATTTCTGGTTTTAAATTTGGATTTAAAAGATAACTTGCAAGTAATAAATCAAAATCACAATTAGAAATTTCAATATTTTCTAATCCTAAAACATATTTAGTCTTTTTATAATCAAAAACATTCTTTTTAACATTACTAGATTTTAAAATATCTAATAATTTTTGATCTTTTAATAAATTAGATTTTTTGATGTAATAATTTTTATTATTTAAAGTAAGTGCAAGTCCATTTAATGTTGCGTTATGATAATTTAAACTTTGATTAATATCAATTCCTAAAGAAATTTCATCTTTAATATTTAAAGAATCAATATTTTCGATTTCTTTAAAATCTAATTTAATTGAAGTAGAAGTTTCTAATTTGTAATTTTTAGGTAATTTATTTAAAAGATTTAAAAAATCATATTTTAAAATAAATTCATTAATTTTATTAAAATCATATCCAGAATAAATAATATCACTTGGAGTTAAAGATAAATTTTCATCTAATTTAATAGTAGCAAGATGTAAACACATTCTACCATTTTCTTGGCATTCAATTAAATTTCTTCCAACTTTTGTTTTAGTATTAGCGTTTTTAACAATGTTTTCATAATCTCCAAATTGGTTGATTAATTGCTTAGCAGTTTTATCTCCAATTCCTGGGATTCCTTTTAAATTATCACTATCATCTCCTCTCATTGCTTTATAATCAATGATTTTTATAGGATCAAAACCCCATTCTTCTTTAAAAGTTTGAGGAGTCATTTCTACATATTTTGATAATCCTTGTTTTACTAAATTAATAGTAATATTTTCATCAATTAATTGGAGATAATCTTTATCAGCAGTATAAATTTGAACTTTATAATCTGCCTTTTCCATCATTTTAGCAACAATTCCTGCAATATCATCAGCTTCTAAATTAGAATTTTCATAATGAGGAATGTTTAAAGCTTCTAAAAATTCTCTAAAAATTGGAAATTGGATTTTTAAATTCTCATCTAATGGTTTTCTATTTGCTTTGTATTCTTTATATTCTTGATGTCTAAAAGTAGTTTTAGAACTATCAAGTGCTACAAAAAGCCCATCACCTTTATCTAATTCTTTAATAATTTTTAAAACCATGTTACTAAAAGCGTAGATTGCATTTGTAGGAATTCCATTTTTATTATGAAGTAATTTAGTTGGATCTTCGTTATAAGTTGCATAATATGATCTAAAAAGCATATTATAACCATCTAAAATAATTACTTTATTCATCTATTTTCATCTCCTTAACTTCGTTAACAATAAAAGATTTTTTATCATCTTTTAAGTCTAATTTGCCGTTTATTAATAATAAATTACCATTTTTTAATATATTTTGATATTTAACATATTCGTTTGGAAAAATAGTAACATCAATATCACTTGTAGAATCTTCAAGTGATAAAAATCCCATTAATTTATCTTTTAATTTACCTTTTTTAATCGTAATTGATTTAAAAGATTTAACAATTCCTAAAATATTAACATTTTGATTTAATTTTAAATTATTGATTAATGTTAATTTATAATTGTCTTTTGAATCTAATTTAACATGATTTAATAAATTATCACTGATTGAATATCCTAAAACTCTAATTTCATTATTAATTCTTTCAATTGAATTATCTTTAATATTTTCGTCAATTTGAGGATTTTCTAATTCTTCAAGTGATAAAAATCCACCAACTCTATTTCTAAAATCAGAAAGTTGAATTAAATTTGGAACAATTTGTTTTAATGCTTTGCGGTTATTAATAAATTCATCAAAAACACCTGCATCAATTAAATATGATAATTGTTTTTCAGTTAATAAATTTTCATTTTTATTAATTCTTACTAAAAAATCATATATATCTTTATATAGTCCGTTTGTTTCTCTTTCGTTTACAATTTCTCTAATTAAAGCATTAGAAATATTTTTTATTGCAGAAAAA
>CAVKZU010000083.1:0-3769 GCA_963660725.1 Lachnospiraceae bacterium
ATCTTCTTTTGTAACACTTAAAATATCTTTATTAATTTTACTTTCAAGTTCATTACTAAATTTGATAACTTCTTTAGATGCTACTAAAATTTCAACAATTTCTTCATCTTTATCATCTTCAAGAATATCTTTATTAATTTTATTTAAATCATTTAACAAATGATCAGCTTCTTCTTTATATTCACTAATATAATTTAAAATTGCTTTCTTAAAAGATTCTAAATCATTTTTGATTTTAGAAACTGAAGTTTCAATCTTTTTCTTTTGATCATATAAATCACGAGTAATTTGAGCAACATTATTTTGAGCTTTATCTTGGATTAATCCAATTTTTCTATTTTGAAGAGTCAATAAATCATCATTATAATCCTTTAATTCTTCATCAATTTCTTTTACTCTTTCTTTAGCTTTTTCAACCTCTTCTTTAAATGCTTTTAATTTTTGTTCACTACTAAAAAGTTCACATTTTTCAATTAAATATTTATTTAATAAGAAATCTTTTTCATTAGCTTTATAAGTTTTAAATAAAGAAGAAATATTTTCTAACTTTTCAATTCTTTTTTTAATGTTTTCACTTTCAACTTGTAATTTACGGTATTGAATAATATTTTCTTGTAAATGTGATAAATCAAGATTTGCTTGAGGATCACAAACATATTCTGTAATAAAAGTTGTAATATCAGTAATTGGAGAAAAAGATGTTGATTTCTTTAAAAGAGAGAAATATTTATCTTTTAATCCACCAAATTTCTTCTTTAAAAATTCTTGATATTGTCTGTTTGAATCAAAGAATTTATAAGTTAATCCTTCATTATTAAAGAAATTAACTAATTCTTTATAGGAATAAGGGACTTTATTATTAATAAATTCATTTTCAGGAATTTTTGATTCCAACGTAAAGAAATGATGATCTTCACTTCCATCTTCAAAAGAATCAAAAACACATCCCATAACAAAATCTTTGTCATTTAAATCATCATGGAATTCTAGCGCGACGTAGGAAGTAAATCTACCATTTCTTAAATATCTAAATCCTCCATCAACTGTATCTCCAAGTTCACCTCTTAAATATCCTTTTAAAGTACGGGATGATTTTTCAAGTGCTGCCTTATTAAAACTTCTTCCAGTAGTGTCTCCAAGTAAAACAACTTCAAAAGCGTCGATTAAAGTTGATTTACCACTACCATTTAATCCAGTTAAAAATACTATAGGTTTAACTTCAATTGTTTCATTCCAAAAATAATGCCAATTGATAAGCTTAATTTTAGTTAATAACTTCATCTTCTTTAATCTCCTTTAAAGAATCTTCTTCTTTTTCATTTTGATTTATATCATTTAAAGCATCACTTATCGCTCTAATTCTATCGTTATCTAAACAATAAACAATTGAAGGAAGAATATAAAAAGATACATTTCCTTCATCAAAATTGCCACTAACTTTATTAATAACGTTATGAGTTACTAAAAATCTTAATGATTTTGCTAAATTTCTAGCAGTTAATCTCTTATTTGGTAAAACAATTCCATGTTCTAACATATATCTAACAAGTAATGGAGTTGTGACATAAATTGCTTCACTAGTAGATGCACTTTGATCTTTTTCTTTTTCGTAAATTAATCTTAATGCAAAAATAGTTAAAGATGTTTCTCTATCAAGTTTAATTCTATTATCACCACTTAAATTGATTAAAGAAATAACTCCTAAAATAACATCTTTTTCAATATGCCATCCTGAAAATGATAAATATTCATCTACTAATTCATAATATTTATCAATAAAACGATATTCTTTAGAAGTACGCATAGCTTTTTCACGAACATCAAAATAATCTCTAACAATAAAACCTTTTAAAAGTAAAGTATTGCAAGAATTTTGGAATTCATTTTTTTCACTATAATTTAATTTATTAAATTCTTCAGTAAAATTCATTATTCTTCTCCTTTAATCTCTTTTTTTAGTATAAGTAAAAAGTGGTATCAAATAGTTATTATTAATAACTTTTTCAGTAGATGAATCATCTACAACATAAAATGAATTTTCATCATTTTTAACTGTTGCAAGAATTAAACAAATAAGAGAATCAATATTGTTTAATTTAATGTCTTTAGAAGTAATTTCATTTTTATCTCCAAAGCATTCTTCCATAAATCCATAAACTTTTTCATCTGTATAAATGTTTTTAGTTTCTTCTAAGAAATTATCCATAATAAAATCATTAGCGTCATCAAATGAGATGATTTCTAATGGAGTATTATCGTTTTTAAATTTCTTTAAAATAGGAAGTGTAATTGAATAAGAATCAATATATCCTAAATCATAGAATGAGATTGAATCATCAATCATATCTAAAACTTTTTTACGGATATTAACATCTTTATAGTTACTTGCGTAACATTTCATAATATTTTCTAAATGACCTTTAATAGTTTTATCGTTATTATTAAGGTATAAAATCTTATTAGTACTTGCTTTAGTATAATTACTATTTTCTTTATCAATTGTAGAAATTAAAGAATTCAATGATTCATAAGTGTCTGTAATATAGTTAATTTTTTGAATAACTTCACTTTCAATTTCTTCTTTTTTGTTATTTTTACTTCCAAGACTTGCTTGTAAGACTAATTTTTCTCTAATTTCTTTATTTTTTAACCAATTATCTAAAATTTTAATGATTGGTCTTCTAAATTTAGCAACACTATCAAATGTTTTTAAAGGATGGTAATAACGATCACTTATTCTATTTTTATAAATATCAAAATAGGTATGTAAAACTTCATTAGTATCGAAAAGTGCACTTAATCTATTTTCAAAAATTCTAATAGAATGCATTAAAGTAACAAGTTCTACTTTTAACTTTTTAGTATTTTCATAACATCTTAAAAGAGTAGCGTATAATAAATCATCCATTTCCTCTTCTTCTAACTTAAGTTCACTATAAGTAGAATGTACTAAAGAATTATAAGGTGATTCTTCATCACTCATAATTTCACTAAAACATTTAATTAAAGAGATTGTATATGCTGGAAGAACAATAATTTCTTCATTATTGTCTAAATCCATCATAGAATCAATCCAACCAGTTTCTTCTAGCTTTCTTACAATAAAGTTTGCTTTACTAGGAATGCTAGTTAAATTAATTTCTTCACCTTCATTTTTAAGTTCTTCATAAACATCAAAAGCATTAAGTTCAATTTCTTTAGCTTTTAATGCACTCAAAAAGTCACTTTTTTTAATGACTGCTTCTTCATTTTGTAATAATGAATATAAAATTTCTAAACTTTCAATATAAATTTCACGGTTTTTACCTTGAAATATTGAAAAATAATTACTAGGGACTATATTAAATAAATTCATAATTTTTCTTAAAATATACACTTAAATTTTAACATTTTTTATTACTTATAAAAAGTAAATATAATATAAAATATAAAATATTTTCAAGATATTTAAAAATTCAATATTTACTTATGTAAACAAGAAATAAATAATATTATTAAAAAGTGTTTTACTTTTAAAACTTTCTTTGATATAATCTTTAAGCATATTTAAAGAAGGAGGTAAAAAGAAATGTCTAGAGTTTGTCCTATTACTGGAAAACACCCAATTAGCGGTAATAAACGTTCCCATTCCCTCATTGCAACCCGTAGAAGATGGGATGTAAATCTCCATACTTATAAAGTTGAAATTGATGGTCAAATTTGTAAGGTAAGAATGAGCGCAAGAGCTTATCGTACCCTTCATAAAACATCTAAATAATATTAACTACCT
>CAVKZU010000084.1:0-2200 GCA_963660725.1 Lachnospiraceae bacterium
ATTGAAAATAGTGTTTCTGATTTATGGAGTTTATTTGATTTTCTAATGCCTGGTTTTTTCCCTCAAGAATCTGAATTTAAGGGTAAATATTTAAATAACGAATCTTATAGAAATGTTACTAAAAAGAGAGTTACTCCATTTATTTTAAAGAGAACCAAAGAAGATTCACTTAATGATTTACCTACAAAAGAAGAAATCATCATGACAAGTGAAATGAATTCAAATGAAAGAAAAGTTTATGAAGCTACAAGAATTGAAGCTAAAAATATTTTAGATAAATCTAAAGATTTTATTTCAATTTTAGGATATTTAACTCTTTTAAGAGAAATTTGTATTGATCCATCTTTAGTATATTCAAACTTTAACTATAACTCTTCTAAACTTGATTTAATGGAAAAAATTACTCTTGATGAAATTTCTAAAGGAAATAGAGTATTAATTTTCTCTCAATTCGTTAAAGCATTAGAAAAAATTGAAAATAAATTAAACGAAAATAATATCAAATATCTTTATATTGATGGACAAACTAAAAGTGAAGATAGAGTAAATATTGCAAATGAATTTAATAATGATGAATCTATTAAAGTTTGTGTTATTTCTTTAAAAGCTGGAGGAACTGGATTAAATTTAACTGGTGCTAATATCGTAATTCATTTAGATCCATGGTGGAATTATAGTAAAGAAGCTCAAGCTAGTGACCGTGTTTATAGAATTGGACAAACTAAAAATGTCAAAGTTTATAAACTTGTAAGTCAAAATACTGTTGAAGAAAACGTTATTTATTTACAAAATAAGAAAAAAGAATTAGCAGAAGAAATCTTAAGTGATAGCGATAAAATGACTAAACTTACAAAAGAAGATTTAATGTTTTTACTTAATGAGTAAAGAAAAAGACGCAATAATATGCGTCTTTTTTAATTATTCATTAAATAATTCTTCTACCATTTTAGGAAGTTCTAATAAGTTATCAATATGATATTTATAACCTGGAATTTCTCCAAATCCATATGCGGCATGGATAAATTTATTCTTACTTAATAAAGTTTCATTTTTATCTTTTAAAGTATCACCAACATAAATTACTTCATCAATATTTTCTTTTTCTTTTAAAATATTGATATTTTCATGTTTATCTTTATTTGTGTCTCCTGCACATAAATGTCCTTTAAAATATTGATTGATTCCATCAATTTTTAAATAATTTTCAATATATCCTTTATCTGCGTTACTTACTACATACAAATCATATTTTTTAGATAATTCATTTAAGACTTCTCTTTCATTTGGATAAAGTTTTCCCGGGAATTCACCTAAATATTTAATCTCAGCATCTAAACAAATCTTAAATAATTTCATTCCTTCTTCTAAAGATTTATCTTTAAATGCTAAAGGACAAGTTTCTTGAGGAGTTAATCCCATAAATGATTTCATTAAAGAATAATCAAATCGATATGGATAATTGTTCTTTTTCATTGCCTCATTCCAACTATCTTTAAGTTCATTAATTGCGTCCCATAAAGTTCCATCTAAATCAAAAAATATTGCTCGTTTCATGTCTACTATTTTATCAAAAACAATTTATTATTAATAGAATTTTAAATAAAATATATTTATGAATTTACTTTCAAAAAAGAAAAACATTAAAGAATCAATTCCATTAATCAGTTTACTTAGTGCGTTAACTGTTATTTTAAATGTTTTAGGGACTTATCTCCCTATTTCTTCTTTGATTATTGTTTTATTTTTATCACTTCCATCTTTATTTATTGGAATATTAATTCCTAAAAAATATTATTATATTTATTTTTTATCGTCCTTTGTTTTATCTTTAATTACTTCTATTTCAAATTTATCTTTTGTAATTTCTTTTACAATTCCTTCTTTAATAATAGGGATATTAATGGGGTATTTTATTGAAAAAAAGATAAATTCTAGTGTTTTAATCCTTATTTCTACTCTTATATATTTTTTATTAGAAATAACTTTTATTCCTTTAACAAATTTAATTATTAATGACAATTATTTAAATTTAATATTAAAACTATTAAATTTAGAAATTAATAATAGTAATTATTATATTATTTATAATCTAATGCTAATTTCATCTTTTTTAGGGATTTTATTATCATCTTTTATTACAAGTTATGAGATTAAAAGATTTAATTTATATTTTACTTTTAATAAAAGGGGAGATTATATT
>CAVKZU010000085.1:0-5720 GCA_963660725.1 Lachnospiraceae bacterium
GGTAAATGTCCAGGTAAATGTCCAGGTAAATGTCCAGGTAAATGTCCAGGTAAAATATTGTCAAGAAATATTCAAAAAAAGAGGAATTTTAATCCTCTTAATTATAATTATTTATTATCTTTAAAACCTAAATTACCATCTGAAAAAGACATATTTTCAGTTAATTTATTATATTTTGTATGATAAGTTGCAGGATTAGGGAATCCAACCTTTCCAATTGCTTTAGTATCAACATAAATTCTAGAATGTTCAAATTCATTATCTAATGGTTTTAAAGATACACTAGTTCTACTTGAAGCTTCTTTTTTCTTTTCGCATAAATCACTAACTTCATGAAGTAGCATTGCACCTTTAGTTAATGAAGTTGTAACTTTTGTGACTCTTCCATCTTTTAAATTATCTCTAATTGCAATTAAAGTACCAAGTGCTAAAACAAATCCAGGAATATAATCTAAAGGGACTCCATTTAAATTAACTGGATTTTCTTTAGTACCATTACGGATTGAAAGTCCTGTAATATCTTCTGCAAGTGGTGCCCATCCTGGTCTTTCTTTCCAAGTTGAATCAGAAAAACACATTAAATTTGAATAAATAACATTTGGATTCAATTCTCTAATCTCTTTTTCACTTAATCCAAATTTATCAAAGCATCCATTTTGATAGCTATAAACAATAACATTCGCTTCTTTAATTAATTCTTTAATTCTTATTAAATCTTTTTCTTTATTTAAATCAAGTTGGATAGAATTTTTACCTGCCCATCCATCAAGTTCAAGCATTGCTTGTTCTTGTTCTACGTATTTCCCTCTTCTTACAAGTAAAACATCTGCACCATATTCAGCTAAAATTCTAGAACATGCTGGACCTGCAATAATATGAGTTAAATCTAATACTTTAATACCAGTTAATGGACCTTTTTCTAAAGAATCACTTAATTTCATCTTATTTTTAGAATAATCTTCAAATCTAATTAATGGCATTTCTTTAACTGCTTTTCCAACCTTACTGTTTTCCCATTCACTTCTTGTTCTTAAAACTGATGCACATGCTCCACAAGAAAATGCTAAATCTTCAAGTTCAAATGAATTATATTTTTTAATTTCTTTATTTAAATATCTAATATCTTTTTTAGTAGATAATAAAGTAAATTTGTCATAAGGTTTTTTTAAATTTAACGCTTCTACTAATCTTTTTTGTTGAGATTGGTAATATGTATGAAAAGAAATATATCTATTATCTTTTGTTTTATATTTATAAAATGATCCATTGATTGCATTATCTACCCTAATTGCACTTTCAAGTCTAGTTTTCTTAAAAGTTTTATCAGTGTAATTTGCCATATAAAGTCTAATTGCTTGTAATCCAGCATAAGATATATCAGAATAAATTTCTGAAGAAGATAAATCATCTCCTCTCAACTTTCCTATTTCACTTGCAACTTCCGCACATAAAGTTAATACTGCTGCAATAGTTGGAGTTTGTAATATCATTTCATCTAAAAATAATTTATCTACTGCCTTTTTTCTTAACTTTGCAAGTACGATTGCAATGACATTCGGGAATGGATTTTCTAATAAATAGTTCTTTTTTAGTTCTTTTTCAGTCTCTTTATTTGCAATAAAAGTTACTGGAATTTCAGGGTTTAAACCTAATAAATCACTCAAATAATCAAATATAATTTGAGCTTCTTTTGCTTTCTTTTCTAAAATTTCTTGAGTATCCATAAATTCTCCTATATCTTCATTGCAACTTCATATGCTCTCCAAATTACACTTCTTAAGTTACCTACTTTTAAGCAATCTCCTACTAAATAAACATTTTTAGAATCTTTTAAATTATTTAGTGGAGTAGAAATATAACCTGCAGATGAAATAACTGAATCACATTCAATTTCAAATTCTTTATTATTTTTATCTTTAACTAAGATTGAGTTTTCTTTTACTTCTTTTAAGGTAGTTTCTAAATATACTGGAACTTTTTTCCATTCAAACCATTCTCTTAAATAAGATGAATTAGCAAGGCAAACTCCTTTTTGAGCAATTAAATCATCCTTCATTTCAATGATAATTGGCTTTTTATCGTGTAACGCTAATTCATAAGCAATTTCGCACCCAGTTAATCCTCCTCCAATTACAGCAATCTTTTCTCCTACTTCTTTTCCAAGTAAGAATTCACATGCTTCAATCATTTTTTCATTTCCTGGAACTTTAGATAATTTTCTTGCTTTAGATCCCGTTGCAATAATTACTTTTTCTTTTCCAAATTGCTTAATATCTTTAATTTCAGTATTAAATTTAACTTCAATACCTAATTTTTCAATTTGGTATTCGTACCATTTTAATAATTCTCTTAATTTAAATTTATAAGATTCTGCACTTGCTGCAATAAAAGTTCCACCTAATTTATCACTTTTTTCATAAATAATTGGATTATGTCCCCTTAATTTTAAAACTCTTGCAGCTTCCATTCCTCCAATTCCTCCCCCAATTATATGGACTATTTGAGGTTTAGAAGTTTTAATAATTTTATGTTTATTCCATTGCATCATTTCAGCATTAACTGCACATCTAGAAAGATGTAAAGAATCACTTAAATCTTGATCATTTGGAACTCCTTTATAATGGCACATATTAAAACATCCATTATGGCAATGAATACATGGTCTAATATCTTTTTCATTATCATTTAAAACTTTAGTAAACCACTCAGGATCTGCTAAAAAGTTTCTAGCAAAACCAATTGCGTCTAAATTTCCTTCTTTAATAGATTTAGCACCTCTATCAAGAGTCATTCTTCCAGCACAAACAACTGGAATATTAACAAACTTCTTAATATGTTCAACTTCACTTAAATTACAATTTTCAGGCATATAAACTGGTGGATGTGCCCAATACCAAGCATCATATGTTCCATTATCGCAATTTAACATATCGTACCCTGCATCTTCTAAGAATTTAGCAGCAATTTCTGATTCTTTCATGTCTCTTCCAACTTCTTCATAAGTTTCTCCAGGTAATGCACCTTTTCTAAATCCTTTAGTTTTAGAAACAACTGAATATCTTAATGAAACCGGGAAATCATCTCCACATTCTTTCTTAATTGCTTTTACAATTTCAGCAGCAAATCGGTATCTATTTTCTAAACTTCCACCATATTCATCAGTTCTTTTATTAACATAATGTAATGTAAATTGATCAAGTAAATAACCTTCATGGACTGCATGAATTTCTACTCCATCAACTCCTGCATCTTTACATAATTTAGCACTCTTTGCAAAAGCTTTAATAAAATGTTCAATTTCTTTTTTACTCATTTCTCTTGAAGGTACTTTATCACTCCATCTATTTGGAGATGCTGATGCTGAAGCAGTAATTTTATCTAAATTCATTACAGGTTTAGATAAAACATTTAAAACTTTACTAGTATATAATTTTTCCATCATTGGAGAAATAGTAAAACTTCTTCCAAATCCTGCAGTTAATTGAATAAAAAGTTTTGCACCAGTTTTATGGAATTCTGGCATCCACTTTTTTAACTTTTTAAACATTAATTTATTTTTATATAACCATTGACCATACATTGGATTATAGACTGGTTGACATCCTGGAAGCAATAAACCACAATTATTTTTAGCAACTTCCATGATAAATTTTGCACCATCTTTATCAAAATGATTAATTTCCATCCATCCAAATAAATCAGTACCACCCATTGAAGTTAAAACTATTCTATTTTTTATTTCTAAATTTTTAATCTTCCATGGGGTTAATAAAACATTATATTCTTCTTTCATTTTTATTTTCTCCATCTCAATATAGATATAATTATACCCTTTAAAATGAACGAATGAAAGTGCTTACATAAATTATAAAAGCATTAAAAATGAATTATTATTAGTATTTTATTATAATAAACAAATAAAAAGGAGACTAAACATGCATAAAGACGAAGCAAGCTATGGATTTTCTATTTTAAGTGATTCAACACGTGTTAAAATTGCAAAATTCTTATATGTTAATAACGAATTATCATTTGATGATTTATTAATGATTTCTGGATTAAATGAGGATGAATTAATCATTTCACTTAATTTAATGGAACAAGGACATTTAATTAAAAAAGAAGGTAATAACTATTTTATAAATAAAGAATACGTTGATACCTTACTTGATTTTATCCGCACTCCATGCGGATGTTGCCATAACTAATTCATGCTTAAAAACTTGTTTGTAGCAAATGCCACAAGCAAGTTTTAATTTATATAAAAATTGTGCTAATAAACCTATATTAAAACATACTTAAAATTCACTAGATAAATAATATTATTCTTATTTTTAAATATTTAGCAGATTTTTATCATTAATTCATCTTTCTATTTTTAACTTTTAATGATAAAGTAAATTATGGAAGCAAATAAAAAACATTTAATAATAAGTGCTGTAGTTGGAGTATCAATAATTACTATTTCTCTTTTTAGTGTATTACCTTTTTCAACTACTTCTAATACTAAAAACGGCAAAAATTGGATGAAAAATTTAAGTGATGAAACTAAAGTCACTTCTCTTTCAATTCCAGGAAGTCATGATTCAGGAGCACTCCATTCAATTGGAGATTTAAGTGGAAAATGCCAAGATTTAAAAATCATTGATCAACTTAATGCGGGTGTTAGATTTTTTGATATTAGATTAGTACAAAGAAATGATGAATTAAAAGTAATCCATGGAATAGTTGATCAAAAACTAGATTTTTCTAGTGTATTAAAAGATTTTGAATCATTTTTAAAAGAAAATCCAAGTGAAGGATTAATCGTTTCGATTAAAAAAGAAAGTGAAGCTAAAAATACTAAAGCTACTTTTGATGAATCATTAATTGATGCTTTAAAGGACTATTCTTCTTTATGGGATTTAAGTGGTAATATCCCAAAAAATCTAAAAGGTTTAAGAAATAAGATATTTTTAATTTCAAGATACGAAAATAATACCATTGGATTAAACGCATATAATGGATGGTTAGATCCAGAAGATTCTTCTACTTCAAATACTTTTGATATTGAATCAAGTAATCTCCACGTTCAAGATCACTACAAAATGAAAGATATTAATGTTAAAAAAGATGAAATTATTCGTTGTTTTGAATATAGTAATAGCAATTTAGATAAATTAACTTTAAACTTTACATCCTGTTATTTTTTAAATGCATTTCCTCCAACGTATGCAGGAACTACTGCTAATATTATTAATAATTGGTTACCTAATGAAATTAAAAATTATAATAATTTAGGAATTGTTATTAGTGATTTTATCACTAGTTCACTATGTGAAGATATTTATTCAAGGAACTTTTAAATATGAAAAAGACTAGTAAAATTTTAATTTTAACATTTAGTAGCTTAATAATTCTATTTTCAATTATATTTTTAGTTATTGAAGAAAGAACATTATTAAGTTTAGATTGGATAATTTATGAAAACCAGCTTAACGCAGGAATAAGATATCTTTTTAGAGTGATTATTTCACTTTTTGGATTAGTTTTAGGTATATTTTCTTACATTGTATTACTTAAAAAATATAATCAAATCTTGCATATTTATTTATATGTTGGAGTTATTACTTTCTTAATTTCTTCTATTATTATTTCAATATTTGCATCAAATTATATTGATATTTTATTTATTACTCTTCCTCTTTTATATTCTTTAAGTGTATTACTATATTATTTAG
>CAVKZU010000086.1:0-2933 GCA_963660725.1 Lachnospiraceae bacterium
TACATCTTGATAGGTAAGGAGGTAAAAATGAATAAAATTATATTTTTCTTACCAGGGCTTCTTATAGGACTTTTATCAAATAAAGTAATAGATAAAGTAGAATCATCAACTTCAGTATCAAGTTATGAAAAAATTAGTAATATTCAAAGAGAATATACTGTTGATTCTCCAAATTCTAAGTTTAAAATTAGAGATTTTTATGTTGAAGCGGAAGAAATTATGGCAGGAAATCCTGTTACAATCTATGTAGAAAAAATGCCAGGAAGTTGTGATATTTATTATGATATGGTTTTCTATGATCAATATGGAGAATTTGTAAATTTTGAAAGATATACTAGATGGGATGGAGGATCTAGAAAAGGTTATTACAAAATTTATATGAATCATCATGAATTATATACAGGCTACATGCATATAAAATTTGAAATAACTTCTTATTTACTTGGAGTCCATGGATATGTTTATGGAGAATTTGATATGTATTTTTCAGGAACTCCAAGAGATGAAGATTTAGAGAATATGGAATTTTATTGTCCATATAAAGCATTAATTTCTCAACAAAGTGCTAAAACTACAACTTATGGAGAATATTTTAAATTTACTAATTTAAAATCAACTATTGAAGTAGATAAATATGGAACATTCTATTTTAATGATTTAAAACTTAAGCTTTATCGAGAATATTACAATAAAGATATTTATTTTAAAGGTAAGATTCAACTTCAACATCAATATGATTTCTTCTTTGAAGGAAAAGCATCTACTAATAGAAATCAATATTTAATTTTAAAAAGAAGTAGTGATAACAAAACTAATTGTGTATTTCAAAATACTCAAAAAATGTACGTTAATCCTACAAATAATTTTGTATCTATTAAAAGTAGTAGTAATTCAATAGAAACAAATGATTTCTATTTCCCACTTAATGAATATGACAAATATAAAGAAACAACATTCTATTTATTCTTATATGAATGGGGATACTCTGGACTTACTTGTACAATTCCTTTTAAAGTAAAGTTTTTAAAAGATGATACTAAATATGGATATGAAATTGTTGGAGAAATTGATGAGAAAGTAGAAGATTCAGAAATGGAGGAAATAAATTTATGATGCAAGTACCTTTATTCTTTGTATCAATTATTACTTCAACTTCTTTAATGCTATTTAATATTGGAATTAATGGAATGTACGTTAATAGAACATTTTTAAATATCCCACTTAGTTTACTTGATTCTAATATTATTGAAGAAACTAAAGATAGCGAAGGTAATTCTAAAAAATATTATTATTTTAATAAAGAAACTTTAAATAATGATGTTAAAAATTATTTATCTATGAATTTAAAAAATAAAGTGAAGTCATATAAGATCAGTTTTAAATATTTTAATTATGTAAATGATAAAGTTATTGAAGATGAAAATAAACCGAATGCCATACAAATTCATTTTATATCTACATATTACATGAATTTTAATATTGATTCTCATCTGTCGTTTTTTATCAATAATGGAGTAGTTATTAATGAATAATGAAGTTATAAATTATTTATCTAATTCATTTTTAAAGGATTTATTAGAAGATTCTAATATAACTGATATTTCTTATAATGGAGAAGATATTTATTATCAAAATAACCTTTATGGAAGAAAGAAAGCTGATATTAGTGTTACTAGTAAGGAAGTTTATGATTTTATAAGACATATTGCAAATTTAACTGATTCTCAATTTTCATTTTCATCTCCTATTTTAGATATCAGTTATGATAAATATCGAATTAACGCAATACATTTTGCAATCGCTAGGAAAAATCGAGAACCTACAATTAATTTTTCAATAAGAATTGGATCTAAGAAATTAAGAATTTCTAAAGATAATGGATTCTTAAATGAAAAAATAGATAGACTGATTGATTTATTTTTAAATGCTAAACAATCAATTATGATTGGTGGAAAAACTAGTAGTGGAAAAACTGAATTCCAGAAATATATTCTTTCTAAGATGAAAGAAAATACTAGAATCATCATTATTGATAATGTTGAAGAATTAGAAACTGATGATTTTTTAAAAAATATCGATAGTCAGATCTGGTTAATGAAGAATAAAGATGTAGATTTTGATGATTTAATTAAGAATGCTTTACGTAGTAATCCTGATTGGTTAATTGTTAGTGAAGCTAGAGGAAAAGAAATGCTTTCTATTTTAAATAGTGCAATGAGTGGACATCCAACAATTTCTACAATACACGCTAAAAGTGCATCATTTATGTTTAAAAGAATGGGAAGAATGTGTATGTTAAAAAATGAAAATTTAAAATTTAAAAATATTATTGAAGATATTTATGATCATTTTAAGTTAGTAATTTATGTAGCACGTCATGAAGATGAAACAGGAAGAATATTAAGATATGTAGAAAAAATAGGGACTAATTTTTTAAATAAATATTATGAATTATATTCTTATCCAGATACATATAATCCATTACCAAATGATTTTAAAATAGAACTTAATTTAAAAGATGAAGAATTCAAAGAATTTAATGAATATTGGAGTAAAAACTATGAAAAAGATAACCAAAATGAAATTTAACATGAGATATATTTATTACCTTCTTTTAACATTAGTATTTTCTTTACTTTATTATTACACTACTAGGAATTTAATCTTTACTGGTGCTTTATGTTTAATCTTTCTAATTTTATTCTTTGTTCTTGTAGAAAGAGAATGTAAAAAGTTTGAATTTAATTCAATAAAAGTAAAAGAATGTACTAAATTTATTAATAATTTCATTATTACTTTAAGTATTAATAAATCAATTAATACAACATATGAACAAGTTAAAGAAACTTTTAATGAAGAATTATTAATGATTGATAATAGTGAAGCAGGAGGAGTAGAAGAAAAAATAAAGAGTTTAAAGAGTTATTTTAATT
>CAVKZU010000086.1:2943-19647 GCA_963660725.1 Lachnospiraceae bacterium
CATATGAACAAGTAAAAGAAACATTTAATGAAGAATTAATGATGATTGATAGTAATTCAAGTAGTGAAGGAGTCGAAGAAAAAATAAAGAGTTTAAAAGAATATTTTAATTTAAAAGTATATGATGTCTTTTTAAAACTTCTTGATCAATATTTATTTCAAGGAGGAGATATCATTAAAATCTCTCAACTTCTATTATTTGATACAAGGAAGATGAATACTTTACTTGATGATTATAAAGTTACCACTAAAAGGAAATTGATTGAGTTTGCATCCATGTGGGGACTTACAATGATTATTTTAGTAGTTATTCAACTTTCAATGTCAATGTTTTATGAATCGATTCTTAAAATGAGTTTCTATCCAATTGCAATATTTTGTTTCTTTGTAGTGTTTATTACTTTCTTATATTTATTCTTAAGCAGAATGTTTAACTTAAATTTTATTAATTTTGTAGGAGAAGAGAACAATGCAAAAATTAAGAAATAAAATCGAATCATTAAATTTAGATTTTTCTAAAGAAATGATTAAACTTGCATTATTAAATTTAGTTTTAATTATTGCACTTGTTGTAGTTACAATCTTTAAATTCAATGTTATTACTCTTTCTTTACTAGCTGGAGCATTAGTTATATTTAATTATTACTTTCTTACTAGGTATTCTAAAATTGAAAAAGAAAAGAAAGTAAAGTTAGATGAATCGTTTATTGAAGTATTTTCGTTTTTAAGGATATATCTTTCTAATAAAGAAACAGTATACCATTCTTTAAATGAAGTTAAAGCTTTTGCAGATGAAGAGATGAATTCTAAGTTAGAATTACTAATTAGTCAAATCGATGAAGATAAATCAATTAAACCATATATTGATTTTGCAGCATCTTTTAGTGATAAGGTAATTGAAGAAGTGATGATTGCCTTATATGAAATTACAAATAGTGGATCAAGTGATATCTATTTAAATCAATTTAATAAAATATTTGAAGAATTAAAAACCAGAATTGAAAATGAAAAATCATATAAAAGAGTTAAGTTTTTTGAAAATTTGAATATCTTCTCAGTTGTAGGAAGTGGAATGATTATGATTATTTTATCGTTTTGTGTCATTTCTTTACTTGGAGGAATTATTAATGGGTAATAAATTAGCGTTAATTCTTGGAATTGGAATGATTTTCTATTGTTTCTTATTTGGAGTAGATTTAACGATGGTTCAGATTAGTTATACTAACCTTGACTCAATTTCTACAATGGCAAGTTATAGGATTTCAAAAGAAGGAAAGATTACTGATTCATTAATTGAATATTGTAAAAGTAATAATATCACGATTGAAGGTGTTAATAACGATATTGGATATCAAAAAGGAGATGTATATGAATATTATTTAAAAAAGGAATATCAACCTGTTGTTATGGGGAATACCCCAATGGAATTAAGTATTAAAAGATACGCAGTTATAAGTATTTATAATTAGTTTTTGATTAAAGGAGGAAATAAAAATGTCAGAAATTAAAGGTCAAATTTTAGGAGTTGTTCTAGTATTAGCTATCTTTGGAGCAATTGGAACGGTATTAGTTACTTCGTTTACAAATAGTGCAAATAGTGTAACACAAAAAATGAATGAGGTAGATTCAAGTGATAAACTCATAGAAGATAGTAAAAAAACATCTACAACAAACCCAGGTAGTTTAATTAACTCAGATTTATTTGAAAATGAATTATTAACTTTCTAATATAACCCTTTTAGCAAGAGGACTTTAATGAAAAAAGTCCTCTTTAATTTTTTAAGTATATATTTTATAATATTAGCATATTAACAAAAGGAAAAATTATATATGGCTAATATGGAAGATATTAAAAAATTTATTTGTGAAAAATTAAACACAGAAACTTTAGATACTGAAGCATTAATTACAAGTTATGGTATTGACTCTTTAGAAGTAGTAGAACTTGTTATGGATCTTGAAGAAAGTTTTGGTGTTAGACTTGAAAATGATGATTTTAAGAAGATTAAAACTGTTGGAGATTTACTTAAAATTATTGAAGAAAAGTTAAAATAATAAATTCACAAATCATATTGAAAATAAAAGGAAAAACATAAGAATGCTGGTTAAAAAAATGACCAGCATTTTATTTAAAAAAATTTTTAAAAAAATTTAAAAAAAGTGTTGCAATTAATATTGGTTTAGAATATACTATATGAGCGCTGGTTGAGATACACCAAAAACGCAAATGGATGCTGACTTAGCTCAACGGTAGAGCAATCGGCTGTTAACCGATCGGTTGTAGGTTCGAATCCTATAGTCAGCGCCATTCATTAATTGGCCTATTGGAGAAGTGGCTTAACTCACATGCCTTTCACGCATGCATTCATGGGTTCGAATCCCGTATAGGTCACCAATTAAAAATCTTAACTCTTACAGGAATGTAGGAGTTTTTTATTACACATTTTTTAAAAACAGTAGAAGTATTAAAAAATCTCATTAAGCAAATTGCCTAATGAGATTTTTTATGCATCATGTTTTATTTGAGACCAAAGAATTATTGCGATTTGAACAGGAATTCCAAGTAAAATTATTGGCCAGAAGTTTGTGTTAAAATAAACAAAAGTTAAATATGAAGAAATAACGACACCCCAATTTAATATAGTAAGGATTGGAAGATTAAAAACTCTTTTACCCCATTTAAAATTAAATCCACAAAGTATTAAAGCATTTAATGGAACTCCATAAATAAATACAGGCCAATAAATAATATGAATCATTGAGAAATAAACAAAGATCATTAATATGATAAACCAAATTAAACAAGAGAAGAGAAGTGCAATAATAATTTTATTTCGCTTTTCATATTTTGGTAATAATAATTCTTTTTTATCATCATAATTACCTTCAGTAGTAAGGAAGTCTAAGGTTACTCCATAGAATTGAGTAATTTCAAAAAGAACCTCTATATCAGGTAGAGATTCTCCTTTTTCCCATTTTGAAATTGCTTTATCTGAATACCCTAAAACTTCTCCAAGTTGTTGTTGAGTATATTTCTTTCTTTTTCTTAAATCTACAAGGTTTTTTGCGATTACTTTTTTAATGTCGTTCATGAGATATATTATAAAGTAGAATAGGTCTAAAATAAAGCATATTTATGCATCATTCTACTATGAGTAGAGTATCTAAAATGAGTAGAAAAAATATAGAATCTAGTTTAGATAACTATATAAAATTAATAGTAATATAATAATACTCGTGGTGAGAAGAAAAAAATGAAGAAAGTTATTTACTATCAAGATGAATTAAACGATGAATTTAGTGGTGATCATATTATCCCTAAAAAGATTGATAAAAACTGGGTTTATGTTCATACTAGCTTTATAAAAAAGATAACTCATGTGTTTTGGTTAAGAGTAGTTTTCGCTCCTATCTTATCTAGTTTTTTAAAACTAAAATATCATCACAAGATAATTGGAAAGGAAAAATTAAAGAAATATAAGAAAGAAGCATTATTTATGTATGGAAATCATACTCATAATATTTGTGATATATGTATTCCAACATTTGTTAATGGATTTAAAGATACTTATATTATCTGTAATCCTCAAAATGTATCAGTACCAATTGTTGGTCCAATAACTACATCTTTAGGAGCATTACCTTTACCAGGAGATTTAGATTCTACTAAAAACTTTATTAAAGCAATTGAATATTATGTTAATAAAAAGAAAGTAATAATGATATATCCTGAAGCTCATATCTGGCCTTATTACACTAAAATTAGACCATTTAAAGATACTTCTTTTAGATATCCTTTAGAATATAATACTAAAACTTTCTGTTTTACTAATGTTTATAAGAAAAGAAAATTTAGTAAGATACCTAAAATCATTACTTATATTGATGGACCATTTGAAATAGATAAAACATTAGTTAAAAAAGATGCAAGAAAGAAATTAAGAGATGAAGTCTATGATCAAATGTGTAGAAGAAGTGAAGAGAGTAATTATGAATATGTTAAATATATTAAAAAGGAGGAAGTAGAAAATGATTAATATTTTATTTTCAGGGAATGATAAAGTATTTGATGGAATGCTTACTACAATGCTTTCTATTTTAAAAAGAACATCTACTAAAGAACCATTTACTTTTTATATATTTACTATGGATATTAGTGATATAAACCCTAAATATAAAGCATTATCGATAGAAATGAGTGAATATTTAGATAAAATTTCTAAAACATATAATAAAGAGAATAAAGTTAAAAGAATTGATGTTTTAGATATTTATAATAAAGAATTTAGGAATTCTCCTAATGAAGGTTGCTATTGTTCTCCTTATACATTATTAAGATTATTTGCAGATTTAATTCCTTCAATGCCAGATAAATTATTATATTTAGATGTAGATATATTACTTAATAAAGATATTGAAGAATTGTATAAAATAGATGTAAGTGAAGTAGAATACGCTGCAAGTAGAGATCATTATGGGAAATATTTAATTAATCCTAACTATATAAATGCTGGAGTTTTATTATTTAATCTTAAAAAAATGAAAGAAACCGGTATTTTAAAAAAAGCTAGGGAATTAATTAAGACAAAAAAGCTAGTTTTTGCAGATCAATCTGCATTAATAAGATCAACTACAAAGAAAAAAGTATTAGCACAAAAATTTAATGATCAAAAGTTTTTGCATAAACATACGGTAATTAGACATTTCTCTAAAAGATTATTCTATTTACCATATCCTCATTGTGCAAATATAAAACAATGGGATGTATCAAAAATGCATAAAGTTTATCATTATTATGAGTTTGACGATATTTTATATGAATTTATATATTTAAAAAAGAAATTTGAAAGTGAGGTAAGAGATGAAAAATAAAATTATTCCAGTATTTTTTGCTTGTGATGACGCATTCGTAAAATTTACTTTAGTTACAATTAGATCAATGCTTGAAAATGCAAGTAAAGATTACCATTACAATATTTATATATTAAATACAAATATTAAAAAAGAAATGGAAGATGCTGCATTTGAAATTGTTAATGAATATAACTTTGCGTCTTTAGAATTTGTAGATGTAAAACCATTCATGGATAAAATTGGAGATAAATTACACACTAGAGATTATTATTCAAAAACTACATATTTCCGTTTATTTATTGCAGAAATGTTTAAAGAATTTGATAAAGCTATTTATCTTGATTCTGATATGATTGTTAAAGGTGATATCAGTAAACTTTATAATAAAGATTTAGGTAATTCGTTAGTAGGAGTAGTCCATGAAGAAGCGATGATTCAAACTAAAGCGTATGGAGATTATGTTGAAAAGAATTTAGGATTAGATAGATATAACTATTTCAATGCAGGAATGCTTGTTATTAATTCTAAATTATGGAGAGAAGAAGTTGTTTTAGAACAATTTATTGATTTACTTGGACTTTATACCTGTAAAGTTACTCAAGATGAAGATTATTTAAACATTATTTGTCAAAACAGATGTTATTGGGTAGGAGATGAATGGAATGTTGAAATATATGAAGATATTAAGATTCCTGATGATAAAGTATGCATTTATCATTACATTATGTGGTGTAAACCATGGCATTTTAAAGGTGTTAGATTTGAAGAATATTTCTGGAAATACGCTAAAATGAATAAACAATATGATGATATTTTAAATACTTTAAATGCGTATACTGAAGAAGAAAGAAAAAGAGATTTAAAACAAGGTGAAGCTTTATATAATTTAGCTTTAAATGAAATTAAAAGAACTGATACCTTCTTAAAGGTAAAACATTTAAGAAAAAGTGTTGATAGATTAAAAGTTATTAAAAAGATTGAACAATTTGAAAAAGAAGGAAGATTTGAAGAAGATGTTGAAAATGATCCTCCCACGCGTCCTATCCTTCCAGGGGAAGTAGATTATAAATGTAAGAAGATAAGTAATAAAATAAGAAGAAAAATTGCTTTTAGACTTGCTAGAAAATTTCTAAATAATCTATTAGATAATAAAAAGATGATTATTACTAAAATAAATGGGAAAGAAAATTTAGCGAATCTAAAAACTGGTGCAATTATTACTTGTAATCATTTCAATGCATTAGATTCGTTTGCAATGCATTATACATATGAAGAATGTATTGATAAGAAAAATAGAAAAAAACATGGATTTTATAGAGTAATTAGAGAAGGAAATTACACATCTTTTCCTGGATTTTATGGAAAATTAATGAAGAGTTGCAATACTTTACCACTTGCAAGTAATTTAGATGTTATGAAAGAATTCATGAAAAATACTAAAGAATTATTAAATGAAGGTAATTTTGTGCTTGTTTATCCTGAACAATCGATGTGGTGGAATTATAAAAAGCCTAAACCACTTCAAAAAGGTGCATTTGATATTGCATGTTTTTCTAATGTTCCAGTAGTGCCTATTTTTATTACAATGAAAGATAGTGATTTAATTGATGAAGATGGATTTAATGTTCAAGAATACGAAATTAATATCTTAAAACCAATAGAAGTAGATGAGTCATTAAATAAAAAAGAAAAAATTAAATATTTAATGGATGAAAATTATAAAGCATGGGTAGAAGTATATGAAAATTACTACCATCAAAAGTTAGAATATTTAAAATAAGCAAAAGAAAAAGTCTATTAAGAATTAACTTAGTAGACTTTTTTGATTTTACTTTAAATAACCGTCGAAGTATTGACTATCAATTAATTTATTTGCTCTTTCAACTTCCTCTTTAGTAGGAGTGTTGACGTTTCTTAATTTATATTCCATATGTAAATTATCATACTTAGGAATTGCAAATGCATGATATGGTAATACTTCAAGTCTTTGAATATTTTTATGTGCTTTTAAGAATTTAGAACTATTAATAAGAGTATCTTCACCATCAGTGTAGCCTGGTACTAAAACATATCTTACCCAAATAGGGAAATTCTTGCTAGCTAAATAATCAAAGCATTCAAGAACATTTTTGTTATCTCTCCCAGTAATTTCTTTATGTAACACTGGATCTAAAGCTTTTAAATCTAATAAGAATAAATCAGCTAAAGATAAGAGTTCATCGAATTTTTTTAAATATTCTGGATCAGTTGAGAATGTAGCAGCAGAAGTATCAATACAATAATTAATTCCATCTGCTTTGAGTAACTTTCCAAGTTCGATTAAAAAATCTAAATGAAGAAGTGGTTCACCTCCAGAAATAGTTACTCCTCCTTTTTCGCCCCAATAAGGTTTATATCTTATTAATTTTTTATAAGCTTCTTGAGGAGTAATTGCTTTACCACAATTTGGGTTTTGCATTTCTGGATTGTGGCAATAGATGCATCTAAATGGACAACCACTTACGAATAAAATGCATCTAACGCCAGGTCCATCAACTAGACCAAAAGTTTCTAATTTATCTGTATTTACTGTAATTGAATTAGCAATGTTCATGGCAAGTTCTTGCGATAACATCTAATTGTTGTTCTTTTGTAAGGTTAATAAATTTAACTGCGTAACCAGAGACTCTGATTGTGAAGTTAGCGTATTCTGGTTTTTCTGGGTGTTCCATACAGTCGATTAATTTTTCTTTACCAAAGACGTTAACATTTAAGTGGTGAGCGCCTTGATCGAAATAACCATCTAAGACTTGGACTAAATTATTAACTCTTTCTTCTTTGGAGTGACCAATACATGAAGGGTTAATAGTTTGTGTATTTGAAATACCATCTAATGCTAATTCGTAAGGTAATTTAGCGACTGAATTTAATGAAGCGACTAAACCATTGTTTTCTGCACCATAGCTTGGGTTTGCACCTGGAGATAATGGTTCACCTGCTTTTCTTCCATCTGGTAATGAACCAGTTGCTTTACCATAAACAACGTTTGATGTAATAGTAAGAATAGAAGTAGTAGGTTTTGAATTACGGTATGTCTTCTTTGAAGCGATCATATCCATGAATGTCTTTAATAAATGGACTGCGATTTCATCAGCTCTATCATCGTCGTTACCATAACGTGGGAAGTCACCTTCGATTTCGAAATCAACAGCGATTCCTTGTTCATTTCTGATTGGTTTAACTTTTGCGTATTTAATAGCACTTAAACTATCAACAACGTGTGAGAAACCAGCGATACCTGTAGCGAATGATCTTTCTGGATGTGAATCGATTAAAGCCATTTCAGCTGCTTCATAGTAATATTTATCGTGCATGTAGTGGATGATGTTTAATGATTCAACATAAACTTTTGCTAACCAGTTCATCATATCTTTATATTTAGCGATAACATCGTTATATTCTAAATATTCACCAGTGCATGGTCTATATGCAGGACCAACTTGTTCGCCAGTCTTTTCATCAATACCACCATTGATTGCGTATAATAAACATTTTGCTAAGTTAGCACGTGCACCGAAGAATTGATATTCTTTACCAGTTTCTGTAGCACTAACACAGCAGCAAATTGAATAATCATCTTTCCAAACTGGTCTCATAACATCATCATTTTCATATTGAATAGAAGAAGTTTCAATTGAAATGTGAGCACAGTAATCTTTGAATGTTTTTGGTAATTGTGAACTATATAAAACAGTTAAGTTTGGTTCTGGTGAAGGACCCATGTTTTCTAATGTATGTAAGAAACGGAAGTCATTCTTTGTAACCATACTCTTACCACCCATTGTCATACCACCAACTTCGAGAGTTGCCCAAACTGGATCGCCTGAGAATAATGCGTTATAACTTGCAATACGTGCAAATTTAACCATTCTGAATTTCATAACGATTTGGTCGACTAATTCTTGAGCTTCTGATTCTGTTAAGATTCCTTTCTTTAAATCTCTTTCAATGTAGATATCTAAGAAAGTTGAAATTCTACCAACTGACATAGCAGCGCCGTTTTGTGTTTTGATAGCTGCTAAATAACCGAAATATAACCATTGGAAAGCTTCTTTAGCGTTTGTAGCTGGATTTGAAATATCGAAACCATATGCTTGAGCCATTAATTTAATTTCTTTTAATGCTTTAATTTGCATTGAAATTTCTTCTCTTTCACGAACGATTTCTTCTGACATTTCGCCATCATCTGTATTAGCTAAGTCATTTTTCTTCATTTCGATTAAGTGATCGATACCATATAATGCAATTCTACGGTAGTCACCAACGATTCTTCCTCTACCATATGTATCTGGAAGACCTGTGATAATTTTATTGTGACGGCAGTGCATAATTTCAGGAGTATATGCATCAAAAACGCCATCATTATGTGTTTTGTGGTATTTTGTGAAAATTTCATGTAATTTTTCACTTGGTTGATAACCATACATTGTACAGCTTTGTTCAGCCATTTTAATACCACCGTATGGCATAAATGCTCTCTTTAATGGTTTATCTGTTTGTAAACCAACGACAACTTCCTTATCTTTGTCTAAGTAACCTGGACCATAAGCTGTTAAACCGCTAACGATTTCAGTTTCCATATCAAGGACACCGCCTTTAGCACGTTCTTCTTTTTGGAGTTTTTGTAATTCGTCCCAAAGAGCAGAAGTATTAGCTGTAGGTCCTGCTAAGAATGATGAATCTCCATCATATGGAGTGTAGTTATTGAGAACGAAATCACGAACATCAATATCTTCCTTCCATTTTGTACCTTTAAAGGTATCATAATATTCTTCTTTGATCATTTTATTTCTCCTTTTGACCTCTAATATTATAACCAATTTATTTTATATTTGTATAACTTTTTACTTAAAAATTATAAAAATTTTAAATTTATGCGTGGAGCATATTGTTGCGAATTATTCGCAATAAGATACCTTATTTATAATTGAGTATTTTTTTAGCGATTTTTTTTGATTTTTCTAATTTACATGTATAGAATAAATGCGTAAGGAGAGAAAAATTATGTTTATTAATTTTTTAGCAGATAGTGCTAGTATTGGCGAAAATATTGCTAAAGCCATGTCAAATACTAGCCTTTGGACAGCTATTGCTAAGACTATTATTATTATTTTCTTAGGATTTATTTTAACTAAGAAGAAAGTTTTCCCTGCAGGAACTGGAAAAACTTTAACAAAAGTAGTCATGACAGTAGCTTTACCATGTTTAGCTTTCACTGGATTTATGAGTGATTTCACTGCTGCAAGTGGTGCTGAAGCTATCTTCAATTTTATTTTTGGCTTTGTAATTTACATTTTCTTTATCTTTTTCTCAAAATTATTATTCATTTGGGTTAAAGACAAAACAAAACGACAAGTTCTTTGCGTTTTGTTTGCATTTGGATCAACAACATTCTTTGCTCAACCATTAATTCAAGCAATTTATGGTAACCAAGCTTATAATGATTCAAATATGCTTAACATTGCATACCGTGTATTCTTATATTCATATGCATATATGGCTATTGCTGGTGTTAAAATGGGAGAAAATGAAAATGTTACTTTTGGAAGTATTTGTAAAAAAACTTTCTGTAACCCAGTTATTATTGCTACATTAGTTGGCTTAGTTTTATGGGCATTACAAGCAATCCCAGGAGTTAAGATTGTTCCAACTGATTGGTTAAGTGGAGGAAATTCAGATACTAAAGTTGCATTCTGGAGAGTAGATGTTACTTTACCTTGGTTCTATCAAGTTGCAAAGACATTAGGAAGTTTAGCTTCACCACTTGTTTGGTTAGCAATTGGTTGTACATTAGGAAATGCTTCAATTAAAGAAGCTGCTACTGATAAACTTGCTTGGATCTACAGTATTTTAAAAGTATTTGTTGCACCATTAATCGTATTAGTTTTATTAGTTTTAGTTGAATTAATTGGTAAAGCATGTGGATATCCTGAACTTGTAACAGCATCTACATTACAATCATCATTAATGATGTGGATGGTTCCACCTGCAACTGTTGCTGTTGCATACTGTATTAATTTTGATAAAGAAAAACAACTTGCAAGTAATACAAGTGTTATCGCTACATTACTCGCAGTTCCTGGTATTGTTGTTTGGATTTTAATTTTAACTGTTTTAACATCAACTGGATTCTTCCCAGCATAAAATAGGAGAATTTAATAAATGAAAGGTAAAATGATTTGTTTTGGAGTTAGAGATTATGAAACTCCATATTTCCAAGATTTAGGAAAAAAATATGACTACGAATTAGTTTTACGTAGTGAATATTTAAATGATTCTAACTATGAATTAGCTAAAGGCTATGAAATGGTTATGGTTAGAGGTAATTGTCCTGTTAATGGAGAACATATGAAAGAACTCCATGATGCTGGATTAAAATATTATTTAACTAGAACTGCTGGATATAACCATATTGATTTAAATGCATGTAAAGAATTAGGTATTAAATCAGCATTTGTTCCAGGTTATAGTCCTAATGCAATTAGTGAATTAGCTTTAACTTTAGCAATGATGCTTGTTAGAAATACAGCATATGCTACAAATAATACTCATTCAGGTAATTTCAAAGTTACTAATCAAATGTTCTCAAGAGAAATTAGAGGATGTACTGTTGGTATTTTAGGATGTGGAAGAATTGGATTAACAACTGCTAAATTATTTAAAGGTTTAGGTGCTCACGTTATTGGATATGATGTTTATGAAAGTGATGCTGCTAAAGTACTTGTTGATTTTAAAGATTTAGATACATTCTTAAAAGAAAGTGATGTTATTGTTTGCCATATGGCATATTTTAAAGGTAAAAATGATAATTTCATTGATGCTGAAAAGATTGCTAAAATGAAAGATGGAGTTATCTTTGTTAACGTTGCACGTGGTGAAGTTGCTGATACTAAAGCAATTTTAGATGCAGTAGAAGAAGGTAAGATCGCAGGATTTGGTACTGATGTTATTGATCATGAAACAACACTCTTCAATAAAACATTTGATCCTAAAGCAATGGATAATGAAATCCATCAAAAAATCATTGATTTATACCCACGTGTCTTAATTACTCCTCATATTGGAAGTGCTACTGATATGGCATTAATCGATATGATTGAAGTTACATTAAAGAATATGGATGAATTCTTAGAAACAGGTGATTGTAAGAATTCATTAATTAAATAATTTGGTTAATTTTAAAGTAAAACTACCTAGAAATGGGTAGTTTTTTCTATGCTTATTTCTATCTAAGATTGTACTAGAATATTACTAAAAGTATTAATAATTTATAAAAATAAAATATTTTTATATTTTCTAGCACTTTATTCTTGAAAGTGCTAATAAAAGTGATTATATTATTATTAGCACATTTAAGAAATGAGTGCTAAATGGAGGCAAAAACACAATGGAAAAAGAAACAAAAGAATTCCAAGCTGAAAGTAAAGAATTACTTAATTTAATGATAAATTCAATTTATTCAAATACTGATGTATTTTTAAGAGAATTAATTTCAAATGCAAGCGATGCAATTGATAAAGCAAAATATATCGTTTTAAATTCAAATGGTAAATATTCTTTAAATGATAAATATGAAATTTGGATTACTCCAAATAAAGAAAATAGAACAATTACTATTTCTGATAATGGGGTTGGAATGAGTCATGATGATTTAATTAATGATTTAGGTACAATTGCAAAAAGTGGTAGTAAAGACTTTATTTCTAAATTTAAAGAAGCTAAAGATAAGAAAGATTTTGAAATTATTGGACAATTTGGGGTTGGATTCTATAGTGCATTCATGGTAGCAAAATCAATAGAAGTAGAATCAAAAACATTCGATAATCCTGCATATAAATTTACTAGTAATGGAGAAGATACATACGCAATTGAAGAATCAAATAAAGAAAGTATTGGTACTACAATTACATTACATTTAAAAGATGATACTGAAGAAAAAGATTATTCTTCATATTTAAGTGATTATAAAATTGAAGATTTAGTATCTAAATATAGTGATTACATTAGATATCCTATCTTAATGGAAGAAACTCATAATGAACCAGATAAAGATGAAGAAGGTAAAGTTATTGAAGGAAAAACACATGAAGTTAAAGAAATTAAAACTTTAAATAAGATGATTCCTTTATGGAAAAAGAATAAAAAAGATGTAACAAACGAAGAATTAAACGAATTCTATAAGAATAAATTCTATGATTTTGAAGATCCTCTTGATTCAATCTTTATTAATGTAGAAGGTATGTTATCTTATAACGCTTTAGTATTTATTCCTGCTCATGCTCCATATGATTTATATCAAGATACATATGAAAGAGGATTAGATTTATACGCTAAAGGAGTATTTATTAAAGACAAATGTAAAGAATTAGTACCTGAATATTTAAGATTTATTAAAGGGGTAGTAGATTCTAGTGATTTAAGTTTAAATATCTCCAGAGAAATGTTACAACAAAATAAATCTATTTTAAAAATTAGAGATAATGTTGAAACTAAAGTGATTAATTCTTTAAAAGATATGAAAAATAATGACTTTGATAAATATCAAAAATTCTTTAAAAATTTTGGAGAATTTATTAAATTTGGTATTCAATCAAGTTATGGAAGTAAAAATGAATTGTTACAAGATTTATTAATCTTTAAATCATTAAATGATCCTGAAAAATATATTTCTTTAAAAGAATATGTAGAATCAATGAAAGAAGATCAAAAATATATCTATTTTGCAAGTGGATCTTCAATTGATGAAATTAAGTTATTACCAGAACTTGAAAAATTTAAATCAAAAGGTATTAATGTTTTATTACTTGATCAAAGAATTGATGAATTTACAATTTCAATTTTAAGAGAATATGATAAAAAAGAATTCAAATCAATCAGTGAATATCAAGATGAAATTAGTGATGAAGAAAAAGAAAAACTTGAATCATTAACTAATGAAAATAAACGTATTTTAGATGATTTAAAAGACGCTTTAAAAGATAAAGTTAGTGAAGTTAAATTATCATCTAAACTTGTTGATAGTCCAGTATGTTTAGTATCTAAAAATGGAGTATCTCTTAATATGGAAAAAGTATTAAATGATATGCCAAGTGATCAAAAAGTTAATAGTGATAAAGTACTTGAAATTAATCCAAATCATGAATTATTCCATAAATTAAAAGATATTACTGACACTGAGTTAATTAAAGATTATGGTACTATCCTTTATAATGAAGCTTTAATGCTTGAAGGAATTGATGTTAGTGATAAAAAAGAATTCACCGATGCATTAAATAAAATCTTATTAAATAAATAATTAATAATAGAAGAAGTCTTTTAGAAAAAATCTAGAAGACTTTTTTGATTATTAATATTTTATATACAAAAAAACTCCCAAATGGGAGTAAAAATTAAATGTATGGAGCAAGTGACGGGAATCGAACCCGCGTATTAACCTTGGCAAGGTTACGTTCTACCATTGAACTACACCTGCATTTCCTTAATGCTTGAATATTATATAAAAAAGTTGTATAAATATCAAGTATTATTTTTAAAGGAAATTGAAAAATGTTAACAAGAGAAGATTTAGCAAATTTAATATTCAGTGATGTTACTGAAACCCTCGAAGATTTAGAAAAAAGATATCCAGAAAGAAACTTAAAAGAAGGTGCAAAAGTTACTCGTTTTGCTCCATCTCCAACAGGTTTTTTACATACTGGAAGTTTATTTACAGCATTAGTTGCATCTAAAATTGCAAAAGATACTGATGGAATATTCTATTTAAGACTTGAAGATACTGATACTAAAAGAGAAATTGAAGGAAGTGGTGAAAAATTAGTAGACCAACTTTCTAAATTTAATATTATCGCTAATGAAGGTTATAATGGAAAAGATGAATCAGGAATCTATGCACCATATAAACAATCAGAAAGAAAGATGATTTATAGAACAGTTATTAAAGATATGATTAAAAATGATTTAGCATATCCATGTTTTGCAAGCGAAGAAGAACTTAATGCATTAAGAGAAAAACAAACTGCTAATAAAGAAATTACTGGATATTATGGAGAATACGCAATATATAGAAATTTAAGTATTGATGAAGCATATAACCGTATTAAAAATGGAGATCCATACGTTATTAGATTTAAAAGTAGAGGAAATCATTTAAATAAAATTAAAGTACATGATGAAATTAGAGGAGATTTAGAATTAACTCAAAATGATCAAGATATTGTTATTTTAAAAAGTGATGGATTACCTACATACCACTTTGCACATGCTTGTGATGATCACTTTATGCATACTAATTTGGTTACTCGTGGAGAAGAATGGTTACCATCTCTTCCTTTACATATTGAACTTTTTAGTGCACTCCATTTTAAAACTCCTAAATACGCTCATTTACCAGTTATTATGAAAATGGATGAAGGTAAAAGAAGAAAGTTATCTAAAAGAAAAGATCCTGAAGCAAGTGTTGATTATTTCTTAGAAAAAGGATATGAACCACAATCTTTACTCGTATATTTAATGACTATTGCAAATAGTAATTATGAAGATTTTATCGTTCAATCAAAAGATTACAATTTAGACCACTTTAAATTTAATTTAAAGAAGATGTCTTTAGATGGAGCGTTATTTGATATTGAAAAATTAAATTTCTATGGTAAAGAAATTCTTTCAAAGATGACAAAAGAAGAAATATATCAAAAATCTTTAGAATACGCTAAAAAATATGATGAAAATTTATTAAATTTCATTAATAAAAATAATGATAAATATATTGATATTTTAAATATTGAAAGAGAAAAGAAGAATCCTAGAAAAGATTACGCTAAATATAGTGATATCTATGAAGTTATTAAATTCTTTGATAATGATGAATATAAGAAATTAGTTAAAGAATCTGCCTTAGAATTTAATCCAAATATTTCAAAAGAATTAATTAAAAATTTCTTAAATGAATATAAAGAACATATTTATTTAGATATGGACGAAAATACATGGTATACAGGTGTTAAAGAAGCTGGAAGTAAATTCAATTTTGCAACCGATTCTAAAGCATTTAAAGAAAATCCATCAGCATTTATTGGAAATATGAATGATGCATGTGAAATTTTAAGAATTGTAGTATCATCTAGAAAAGTTACTCCAAACTTATTTGCAATCATGAAGATTTTAACTAAAGAAGAAGTTATAAATAGAATTGATTATATTTTAAATATTTTATAAAATAATTAAGCGTTTTTAAAAACGCTTAACAAATGGTCTGTTGGAGAAGTGGCTTAACTCATTGCCCTCTCAAGGCAACATTCACGGGTTCGAATCCCGTACAGACTACCATAGTCGAACAATTGGATTGATACGTTATGCGTCGGTCCTTTTTTAATAAGTGTTCTTTATTTATAATTTTTCCACTATATGCCTGTAACCGCTTAACATATTTATTTGATATTTCATCCTTACCTTTTGTTTCTGGTGTTCTTACTTTACAAAGTTGTAACTCAACATCTAAATCTTTAAAGAATTGTGTCATTGAAGGATGAATTTGTTTATCATTACTTATTATTTTTACGATTGCTGACATATTATCTGTAAGAAAACGCTTAGTTTTTCCACCAATTTTTTTAAAAAAATGAACTAGACATTTTTTAAAATCGGATTCTTATTTAAATTCAGAATATTCAAAATAATGGAATCTTGAATATCCTAAAGTCGCACTGAATAAATTAAACTCTAATATCTCTCCGTTTATTTGAGCAAGTTTAATTGATTCTACCCAATCAACTTGTAATTGATCTCCTGGATCCGTTTCATATAATGGGTGTGGAAT
>CAVKZU010000087.1:0-9008 GCA_963660725.1 Lachnospiraceae bacterium
GGTTTAACTCCAGTTAATCCATAATTAACTGCAGCATGAGCAAAATCAAGATATAAACCTTCAACTAATTGTGGATCTTTATCAATGATATAGATTGTTTGAAAGATTCCATCCTTTAAAAGTGAATGACATATTGCTTGACCAACATTTCCCATTCCAATAATTGCAACACTGTTTTTTTCCATATAAATTATCTCCTGTTTTTTCTATTTGTATAAAATAATAGTATTAATGCAAAAACTACACCCATAACTGCAGCAAATGCAAGTACTATATAGAAACCATATTTATTAAAATAAAGTGGTGAATTTTCTGGATCAAAATTCATTCCTAACGCACTAGTAATTAAAGTAGGAATTGAAATAACAATTGTAATAATTGTTAAACTTTTCATAACAACGTTTAAGTTATTATTTATAATTGATGCATTAGCATCCATCATCGCATTTAAAATACCACGATAAATGTTACACATCTCGATAGCTTGATTAATTTCAACTTCGGTATCTTCCATTAAATCGAAATCATCTTCGTATTTTTTATAATTTGGGGATCTTAAAAGTTTTTGTAAAACTGCTTTGTTAGAATTTAAGGCAGTTGCAAAATAAACCAAAGATTTTGAAATATCCATAAGTTCAAATAATTCTTTATTCTTCATTGAATTTCTAGTGTGTTTTTCAATTTCTTTTGTACGTTCATCAATTCGTTTTAAAACATAAATAAATTCTTTAGATAATTGATAGATAATATTTAAAGTTAATCTAACATGCTTTTGAGGTTCAATCCCACGAGTTTTAAGTAAAGTTGCTGGGATTAAAGTTTTATTATAATGAGAAACAGTAACGTAATAATCATCATTATAAGAAATAATAAAAGGTTTAGTAGAATAATTATTACTTGTTTCATCTAAATAAGGAACATCTAAAACAATTAATACTGAATCATCTTCAGTATCAACACGGGCGGTTTCTTCTTCATCTAATGAAGAAAGTAAAAAATCATAATTAATATTACTTTTTTTAGAAATAAAAGCTAAATTATCTCTAGTTGGTAAAGAAGTTGAAATCCAACTTCCTTTTTCAGGAAAATTACTATCATTTAAGACTTCAACTTCTGTTTCTATAATCTTTTTTGTTTGATAATTTTCTTTATAGAGATTAAACATATCTAAATTTTAAAACTTTAAATAGTTAATTAAAAGATTTTTATTTTAATTCTTCTACGATTTTTTCAATTGGAGAAATTCCAACGACATCTTCTACTTTTAAAGAGAATGCAATTCCATTACCTTTTGTTTCAAGTCCAACTGCTTTATAGATTGCAAGTAAGACATCATCTTTAATATCACTAGGTACTAAAATTAAAACAAATTCTTTTTCTGGTTGAATTGCAATACCAAAGAATTCTTCTAAATTTTTATTTCCTGTACCACGAGCATTAAAAGTAGTTCCACCACGAGCACCTTTTTCTTTTGCAGCATCCATTACTAAATCAGTGAAACCTTTATTAACAATAGCGACGATTAATTCATAATTTTTATTATTTTGTTCCATTTTCTTTTACCTCTTTTGCTTTAGCAACATTTGTTTTTGTATTTGTTAAATATCTATACATTAAAACTCCAGCCATTGAATCAAAAGGAATAGAGAAAGCTACCCCTTTTGCAGCTTTAGAAGCTTTAAATCTATAATCAATAATTTGTTTAAGTTTTTCAATATCACTTTCTTTAACAAGTGCAAAAATAATATCTTTTTTAGTTTCACCAACCCCTAAAACTTCATAAATATCTTTTGTAGCAGTTCCTCTACCATAAACAACAAAAGAACATGCAATTTCAGTATTTTTAAATTCACTCAAGAAATAATCGCTTTGATTTCTTCCAACAATAATAACAAATAATTTAACTTTTTCAATTTTATATTCATTATCATATGCTTTTTGTTCTTTATTTTCTTTTATAGTTACATTTTTTGCAACTACTTTATTTACATCTTTTTTATTAGCCATATTACCTCCTTAGAAATGAATAATTTGAGCATCATTTTCTTGTTTAAGTAATGCTTTTTTAGCTTTGGAGTAACGCATTTTCTCTGAAATAATTGAGAATAAACCAACACATTGAATAACAATTGGAGGAACTGAAGAAATTAATCCAACAACTCCAAATCCACTTCCAGTATTTAAAGAAGTAGCAATACCAATAACATAAGGTAAAACGAAGCAACTTGACATTGTTCCGCTTGCAACACCACCTGAGTCAAATCCAACTGCAGTATAAATATCTGGAACAAAGAATGTTAAGCCTAAACTTACAAGGTAAATTGGCGCAAGATAATAGATAATTGGGAAAGATCCACAAAGTTCTCTAACAACTTCTAAAACAATAGCAACAGCAACACCAATGCAAAGAGAAATTAACATAGTTCTTTTTCTAATTGCACCATTACTAATTTCTTCAACCTGTGCATTTAAAACATGTACACCAGGTTCAACTAAAACAACCGCAAAGCCAATAACAATAGCAATAATTATTAATAAATAATAATATTGTCCATTAAATGAAGGATTTGCTAAAGATAAACCAAGTTTATAGCCAATTGGAATAAGACCAATTTTTGCAGCAACCAAGAATAAAGTTAACCCAAAGAATGTATATGCAAAGCCTAAAAGGATTTTAGTTAATTCTTTTCTTGGTAATTTAATAAATATAAATTGATATATAAAGAAGAAAACTGTAATTGGTAAAATAGCAATAACAATTTCAAGTGCAGTTGTTCCTAAAACATGAAGTAATGGATCATCAATTGCAATTGAATTTTTAAGTTGAGATAAATCTACATATTTTGAGGTAATAATTAAAAGAATCATTGTAGAAATTAAAGGTCCAATTGAACATAAACCAGTAACACCGAATGAGTCACTTGAACTATCTTTACCACCACGAGTAGCAGCAATACCTGCACCAAATGTTAATAAGAATGGGACAGTAATTGGACCAGTAGTAACACCACCTGAATCAAAAGAAATTGATAAAATAACATTTCCATTAACATCATCTAAAATAGCAGCAAGTATGAAAACAATTAAATAAAAGAAAATAATCCATGCTTTTAAATTCTTTTGGAACATAATACGTAAAATACCTACTACTAAAAATATTCCAACACCTACTCCAATACAGATTTTTAAAACCCATGAATTAATTGAGCTTCCAAGTAAATCACCTAAAACTGTTAAGTCTGGTTCAGCAATTGTAATCATAACACCTAAAAAGAAAGTAATTACAATCATAAAAACAATTGATTTCTTTTTAGATAAAGATGAACCAATATAAGTACCAACCTTACTCATTGAAACATCACTTCCAAGTGAAAATAATGCCATACCTAAAATTAAGGCGATAAGTGATATTAAAAAAGTAGTTAATTCACTTTGTGCAATCATTTCTGATGGAAAAATTGATGAATATTGTAATCCATAAATTACACAAACAATAATTGCAATTGGAATGACACTTAATAATGCTTCTAAAAGTTTTGTCTTTGCGTCTTTTAACATTTATTTCCCTCCTATTTTTTTAAAATTTTATTATTTTTCTACTAAAAAATACTTGATAAAAGTTATCTTTGTCAACATTTAATTTTGTATTTATTACATAATTAAAAAATTGTCTAAATTTGAAATAAATACTTATAAATATTTTGTATAAAAAAATAATAATTTTGTTTTATAAAACATCCTCTTTTCGAGGTAATAATATTTTATATTATAATTGAATTTTATAAAAGAATTAATATGCATAATTATCCCTTATTTTGGTAAACAATTATTAAATAATTATGAAAGTGCTTTCACTTAATTAAATTCTTCTTTACTAGAATTTAAAAATGGATATAATTTTTTAGTATTTAAGAGGGATTTATGTCATTCAAAGAGAAATTACTAGGATTATTTAAACCAATTGATCTTACTACTGGTTCTATTTATAAAAAAATAATTATTTTTACTTTACCTATACTTTTAAGCTTACTATTCCAACAAGTCTATACAATTAGTGATGCTGCAATTGTTGGGCATTATTTAAGTGCTGAAGAAGTTAGTGGAGTTAATGTTGTTTATTCTTTAATATTTATTGTTTTACAGTTTGCATTTGGATGTACTAGTGGATTTAGTGTTATATCTAGTAATAAAAAAGGTGAAAATGATTTAGAAGGAATTAGAAAATCGTTTGCATGTCAATTCCTATTATCATTTATTATTTCAATAATTCTTACAGTTATTGCAATATCTTGTATGCCATTTTTATTAAATTTTATAGGAATTAGTGAATCTAGTGGAGATTACAAATTTGCATATACTTATTTATTAATTATCTATATTGGATTATTTACTCAAATTTTCTATAACTTAATGGTTAGTGTTTTAAGAAGTATTGGAGATTCATTAGCACCTTTACTTTTCTTGATTGGATCTACTTTAATTAATATTATTCTTGATTTATTATTTATCATTTGTTTTAAATGGGGTGTTTCAGGTGCTGCATGGGCTACTGTTATTGCACAATTCATATCTTTTATTGGATGTTTAATCTACGCTTATATTAAATATGATTATTTAAGAATTAAATTAATTGATTTTAAAATGTCATTTAAATTTGTAGGAGATCATTTAAGAAGTGGACTTCCTCTTGCATTCCAATTTTCAATTCTTGCAATTGGACTTATTATTTTACAAAAAGGAATGATTAAATTTGATAGTGTAAATGGAGTATTTGATTGTAAGAATGGATATGGTGCTGCAATTAAATTTAATGATTTTTTAATGTGCCCTTTAAGTTCATTAGGGACTGCAATGTTATCTTTCAGTGGTCAAAATTATGGTGCAAGAAATGAAACTAGAATTAGAAAAGGAATCAAAGCATCTATTGTAATTATGCTTATTTCTTACGTTATATTATTTGCAATTAGTGGATTATTTTCAATAAATGGTGCATTTACTAACCTTTTCTTAAGTGGTAATAACAATAACGAACGTGTTAAATTCTACGCTTCAACCTATGTTTTAATTGATACTGGATTATATTTTATTTTAGGTTTCTTATTTATTGGAAGAAATGTTTTACAAGGTTTAGGGAAACCATTATTCCCATTTCTTGCAGGAATTGGAGAAATGGTTGCAAGAATCTTAATTGTAGAATTTATTCCTCAATTAATTGATCCTATTAATCCAACAAGTGATAACGCATATATAGGAATTTGTTTTAGCGATCCTCTTGCATGGGTATTTGCCTGTATCTTCTTATTTATTGGAATTTATATTTATATTATTAAAGGTAAATTATTTAAAGATTTTAAAAAAGTAGAAATTGAAGATGAAAAAATGGATTAGCAACTCTAATCCATTTTTATTATTCTTCATAATTTTTAACAATTATATCTTTTAATAAATCTCTAATTTTTAAATGTTGAGGGCATGATTTTTCACATTTTCCACATTTAATACAACTTGACGCTTTTGAATATCCTTCATTGATTAAACAATTATAATATCCTTTCATTTTAGTATTCATTCGATAATCTTCATTTGCCATTTTGAAGAATTTTGGAATTTCAATTTTCATTGGACATCCTTTAACACAATACTTGCAATCTGTACAAGGGATTAAAGTTTTTTCTAAAATAATTTCTTTTACTTTATTAATTGCGTTATATTCTTCTTCGCTTAATTTCTTAAAATCTTTCATATAGGAAATATTATCTTCAAGTTGTTCTTTATTACTCATTCCAGATAATACCATCATTACATTATCTAAAGATGCTACGAATCTAATTCCATAACTTGCAACACTTAAATTTGGATTTAAATCACTAAAAATCTTTTTAGCGTTATCAGGAATATTAACTAATGTACCACCTTTTAAAGGTTCCATAACAATAACTTTTTTACCATATTTAACGCATAATTCGTAACATTTTCTTGATTCAATAGCAGCACTATCCCAATCAAGATAATTAATTTGAAGTTGAACTACTTCAAAAAAATCACCAGTTTCTTTTAATATTTTTTCTAAAACATTACTTGAATCATGGAAAGAAAAACCAATATGTTTAATTTTACCCATCTCTTTATATTTTTTAAAATGGTCAAAAACATGTAATTTTATAGATTTTTCATATCTTTCTAAATTAACCGCGTGCAATAAATAATAATCAAGGTAATCGACACCTAATTTTTCTAATTGTTCATTAAATATTCGATCAATATCTTCTTCTTTATTAATACTAAAAATAGGACATTTAGTAGTTAAAATATATTTATTTCTATCAACTCTTGAAGTTAAAACTTCTTTTAAAACTCTTTCACTGTTTCCTTCATGATATGGATAAGCTGTATCAAAATAGGTAAATCCATTTTCTAAATAGATATCAACCATTTCTTTTACTTTTTCAATATCAATATTTTTATTTTCCTCATTAATACAAGGAAATCTCATACATCCAAGCCCTAATTTTTTCATTTTTATTTCTCCAATTCTTTAAAATATTTTATCAAAAGCTTAGCACCTTTGATAACATTTTCTTTACTAGTTCCTAAATTAATTCTTAAAAATCCTTCTCCAGTTTTCCCATATGAAGATCCACTAGAAAGGATTAATCCTGTTTTTTCTTTAATATCTTTTACTAAAAAAGAACTTTCTAAATGGTATTTAGTACAATCAATCCATAATAAATAAGTAGCCTCACTTAGGTATGTTTTTATTTTTAATCCTGAATTATTAATTAAATCTACAAATATTTTTTTATTTTCATAAATATATTCATTCAATTCGCTTATATATTCATCTCCATATTTTAAACACGCTTTATTAACTTCTTCTCCAAAAATATTTGGTTCTCCTACTTCATCAGTATTAATTCCTCTCCAAATCTTATATCTTAAAGATTCATTAAAAGTATAAATACATGCAGTTTGAATACCTGCAATATTGAATGTTTTTGACATTGAAATACACGCAATTCCTATTTCTTTAGCGGTATCACTAACACTTAAAAAAGGTACATATTCTTTTCCTGGAATTACAATATCACTATGAATTTCATCACTTATTACAAGTAAATGGTATTTTTTAGCAAGCTTTGCTATTTTAATTAATTCTTCTTTAGATAATAATTTTCCAACTGGATTCATTGGATTACAAAGTATCATTAATGATACTTGATTATCTTTCATTCTTTTTTCTAAATCATTAAAATCAATTGAATAATTTAAATTTTCATCTTTAATTAAAGAAGATGTTTCAATAAATCTTCCATTATTAACAATTGAATTATAAAAAATATTGTAAGTTGGTTCGATTACTAATACTTTCTCTCCTGGACTAGTTAATTTTCTAACCATTGAAGAAATCGCTGCAACAATTCCATTACTATAAACCATATTTTTAGGATCAACATAAAAATTGTGATGACGTAAAATAAAATCACTATAACATTTAAAATATTCATCACTTAAATCACTATATCCAAAAATTCCTAAGTCTCCAGTTTTTTTAATAACCTCTTTTACTTCAGGAATTGTTTCAAAATCCATATCAGCAACCCACATTGGAAGCTCATTTTCTTTGCAATTCCATTTTAAAGATCCAGTATTTCTTCTATCCTTTAATTTATCAAAATTATATTTTTTCATTAACAATTACCTTCTCAATAATTTTTAATCTTCCTTTTCTTCTATAATTTTCATCAATTATAATTTCACCAATTTCTAAAGCTTCTATTTTTCCTTTTAAAGGATTTTTAATTGAATCAATTTTAGAGTTAATTTTTGCGTGTACACTAGAATATTCAAATGCTAAATTAGTATTCACTAATTCACAATCGATTAATTTTAAATTTTGGATATAACAAAATCCTTGTAAGGATTCAATTTTACAGTTTATAAAAGTTAAATTCTTACTATTCCATCCAATATATTCTCCAATAATTGTAGAATTTTTAACCACAACATTTTTAGAATTCCAAAAAGAATCTTTACTATTTAAAGTAGCATTTTCAATTTTAATATTACTTGCACCATCAAAAGAATAATTTCCATCAAGAGTAAAATCTTTGATTTCAATATTTTTAGAATTCATAAACATATAATCTCCATTCGCTTTAAGATTATTAATTTTGATATTTTTTGAATTCCAAAACATTTCTTTTCCATCTATTAATTCAACATTATTTAAAGTGACTCCATCACATCTTCTAAATAATTTTGGACACTTAATTAATGAATCATTAATTTCAATATTTTTTGAATACCATAACCCACTTCTTGATAATTCTTCAAAAGTTGAATTATTCACTACAATATTTTTTGAATACCATAAAGGATATTTATACGTAAATGTTGAATTATTAACTTCAATATCATTACATTCCTTTAATGGAGATTCTCCAAAATTAAACTTACAGTTATTAATTTTTAAATAACTTTTTTGATATAAACTTCTTTCACCTTCAAACTCTTGATTTTCTAAAACTTGATATACTTTTTTCATAAATAATATTTTACCCCAAATAAAAAATAAATATAAAACATATGCTTAATATTTAATAATATTAAACTACTTAAAGTAAACTTTAAGTCAATATTTATTATATAAAATAAAAATAGTAGATAATCTACTATTTAAACCAAAAAGGATAATCGAAGAAAATAATCCAAACAATACCAAGGATAACTTCAATAACACAATGATTTGATAAACCTTTAAAAATTCTCCAAACAGTCCATGTTAAATCAAGATTTCAAATACAAAGAATAAGTTTTAACCATTTTGGATTTTCTTCAATCCACTCACAATATCTTCTCATATAAAAATTATATCTAAAAAATTCTTTTTGTTAATAAAAATTATTAATCAAAGATTTATGCCCGAATTTCATTATACAACTTGGTCTTTTATCCTAAACTCTCTAAACAATTTTATCAGGCGATGTGAATTTTGATAATTTTGATTC
>CAVKZU010000088.1:0-19919 GCA_963660725.1 Lachnospiraceae bacterium
GTATTACCAATTTTATCAACGATATCGCATTTTAAAGTTTCACTAATTTTAATAAATAATTAATTTTTATCTTCTTTTGATTCAAAAGAATTATTTAATAATGAAATTTTAATTAATTCATGTGCTTTTAATGAATTTTCAATATTTTTAATTTGATTTTCATCTAATTGACCTTTACCAATATTAACTTTTAAACAATCATTTTCTAAAGAATATTTCTTTAAAAACTTCTTCTCTTTATTACTTAACATTTAAATTTACTTTACTCCTTGTACTATATACATAAATTCCTTTTGGAACAAATACTCTAAATTTTTGTTTATTTCCTTCAAAACTAATCCATCCAAGACCTAAAATACCAACATCTCTTGAACCAGTTTCAGTAATTTCAAAATCATATGCATCAAAATCTTTTAAATCTCTATACTTAAAACTTGTATTCTTTTGAGTACCGTTTTTTAAGATATTTTTAAAAGCTTTTAAACCATCTCCCCTTTTAACTTTAACATCTAATCTATCACTAAAATAGCATTTTAAAGGTACTTTTCCTTCACTAAATTGTTGAATTAAACATAAACCAGAAATAATTAATGATGATTTATCTGAAATAACAACTTTTTTAGGGGTAATTTCTTTACTTGGAACAATGTAATTAACGATTGGTTTTTCAAGAATTCCAAGCATACTATTTTGAATAGATAAACTTGGTAATTCATAAATTGCACTCTTATTTGTTAAAGGTACTCTTAAACCAGAAAGGTTTGTTCCTTCAAAATTATAAGAAGAAATAGGTAATTTAGTATCGTTTTTATATACTTTTAAGAATTCTCTTAAAAGAGTAGATTTTCCACTAGTTTTTGGACCTAAAATATAAATATTTTTATCTTTTAAGTTAGTTAAAAGATAATTAAATATCTTACTATTATTTATTTCGTTAATACTTGAAGTTAAAATAACTTCTTTAACTTTAACGTTTGAAACGTTTAATCTATGTGTAACGTATTTCTTTAACAATTCATCATCAACGTTTTTTGGTAATAAATCTCTTTTAGTACCTAAAACTATTACGTCTGTATCACCAATTTCATTATTAAATTCAGATGGAAAACATCCCTCAAAAGAAAATAAATCAATAATATATAAAATTAATCCTTTTTCCTTTTTAATTTTTGCTAAAACTGTTTTAAAATCTTGTGATAAAACTAAAGATGAATTATCACTATTTTGGATTTCATCAAAGCATTTATTACATAACAAAACCCCATCAGGATATTTTTTAAGAATAACTGAATCAATATAACCTTCTTCATTCACATTTTTATCTTGTAAAATACTTCCACAATGTGAACATCTTTTAACTTTCTTAGCTAATGACATATTTATCCTCCATTTGAATAATTAAATTCTTTTTATATGCTCTTTTAACTCCAAATTTTTCAAAAAATTTATTAAATTTAGAAATAAAAGCATTTTTCTTAACAATCTCTTCACTAAATAAACATTTAATATTTAGTTTCATTGCGCATTTAACATCTGTGTTAAATTGATCTCCAATTAATATACAATCTTCTTTTTTAATGTTATTTTTAATTAAATAATCATTTATTTTCTTTTTATTAGGTTTAAAACATCTATAAATAAAAGGAACAATTAATTCATTAGCGTATTTACTAACTCTTTCTTTTGAATTATTGCTACAAATGATTAAATTAATTCCTAAATCTTTGAATTTTTTAACAATATTTTTAGCGTCTTTACTTGGATTTTTTATATCAAAAGATTCTAGTGTGTTATCTAAATCACATAAAATAACCTTAATATTATTATCAATAAAATAATTAATATTTATTTTATATATGTTTGGAGATCTAACAATTTTCATACACTTATATTATATAACAAATTAAGAAATAATATAACTTTTTAAATTAACTAATTAAATACTATTTATTTACTATTTATCTACTTTTATAAATTTATTATTAATTTTTATTCTTTTTGATATAATATAACAATGAAATACGAAAAAGAATTAAATAGTTTATCAAGATTAATGAATTTACTTGGATCATTAACGCTAATTTTTTCTCCGATTTTGTCAATTGGATTATTTATTGTTGCATTATTAATTCCACTTCACATTAATTCTCAAGATTCTTTATATAATAAGATTTTTGCAAGTACTTCAATAATACTTGCAATCATCTTTACTATAGTTCAATTAATTAAATAACGATAATTGTTCACTAACTTCTTTTTTTTCTTCTTCTTTAATCTTTTTAGGTTCTACCTTAAAATCTTTAGTAACAATTAAAGGAATAAAAGTATAAATGAACTTACTTTCAATATCTTCAGGTAATTCTTCTAAATTATATTTGCATCTTTTATCGATTGGTGTAATTGAATAATCATTAATAGTTTGCTTAATTACTTTATGATTTTGTAATACAAAATAGAAATCTTGAGGATCTTTATCTTTTAATATATAAGTATAAATTAAATCATGTGGATCACTTTTGAATGCTTTAAATAATCTTTGTTGTGCTCCAAGTCTTGCAGTTAATTCTAAGTTTTTAGTATCAAACACTCTAAAACATGCATGATTTGTAAATAAAAGAATTTTTTCTGTCTCTTCTTTATCAAAAGATAATAAATTTACTACATAATTATCACTTAATTTAGAAATTGCTTTAACGCCACCTGATTTAATACCAGTTTGACTAATTTCGTTTTCGTTAAAATATGTGCAAATTCCATTAGATGTAAGAATTAATAAATTAGAATCATTGTTTAATAAAGCAACATCTACTACCTCATCATCTCCAATTAATTTCATACATTGGATTGGTTTTGAATATCTTTGAACATAGAATTCTTTTAAAGAAGATTTTTTAATTTGTCCTTTTTTACTAACAATTCCAATTGAAATATCTTTAGAGAAATCTTCTACAATAACTGCTTTAATTAAATATTCATTTAAAGGTAAATTTGTAAGGTAATTAATATGTTTTCCTTCATCTTTCCATTTATTTTCAATAATTTCATGAACTGGAATAAATACAAAATTACCTAAATTAGTAAATCCTAAAATATAATCTAAAGTTGAACATGTAGTTGCTAAAATTAAATTATCACCTTCTTTAATACCAGGAAGTTTAGAATCGCTAGCTTTATAACTCTTTAACGTTGATCTTTTTAAATATCCATCTCTTGTTAAAGATACATATATAGTTTCTTTAGTGATTAAATCACGTTTTGAAATTTCAATATCATTAATTTCTTTTTCAATTCTACTTTTTCTAATTGAAGGTACTTTTTTAACAATATCTTTTAAATCACTTATAATAACTTTATCAAGCTCTTTAGGATCATTAATAACTTTTTCACAGAAATTATAGAATTCTTCTAATTCTTTCTTTTCATTTAAATAAATATTAATATCAGTATGTGATAACTTATAAAGTCTAATATTTAATATAGCTTCTGCTTGAACATCACTAAATTTATAAATAGACATTAATTTTTCTTTAGAATCTTCCTTATTAACACTATTTCTAATAATTTTAATGATTTCATCAATAATATCTACTGATTTTAAAAGTCCATCTAAAATATGGAGTCTTGCTTTAGTTTTATCATAATCAAATTTATATTGTTTTAAGTTAATTTCTCTTAAAAAATCAATATAAACATCTAAATATCTAGTTAATGACAATGTTTCAGGATGTTTATCACAAATTGCAACGATATTAGCGTTATAATTAACTCTTAAATTTGTTTTATTTAATAAATATTGTAAAACAACATTTGGATTAATTTCTTTCTTTAAATCAATAACAATATTAATTGAATCTCCACTAGAAAGATCGTTTACTTCATTAATCCCATCAATATCTTTATTTTTTCTGATTTTATCAATTGAAAATACTAAATCTTTTTTATAAATACCATAAGGAATTTCACTTACAATAATTTCATTGTGGTCATTATATTCTTTGATTTCGTATTTACTAGTAATTTGGAATTTTCCACGTCCTGTTTCATACATTTCTTTAATTCCATCAACTCCAGAAACAATTCCACCTGTAGGAAAATCAGGTCCTTGAACAATTTTCATCAAATCCTTAACATCACATTCAGGATTATTAATTCTATAAATTGTTGAAAGACACATCTCCCCTAAATTATGAGGGGGAATTGCTGTTGCAATAGCAACTGCAATACCTTCACTTCCGTTAACAAAAAGATTAGGAAATCTTGCAGGTAAAACAACTGGTTCAAATTCATCATCTGAGAAATTTAAAGTCATATCGACAGTTTTTTTATCTAAATCTTTAATTAAATATTCACTTACTTCTTCAAGCTTTGCTTCAGTATAACGATAAGCCGCAGCAGGATCATCATCAATTGAACCATTATTTCCTTGAAAATAAACAAGAGGTTGATTCATTTTCCAATTTTGAGATAAACGAGTTAATGCGTCATAAATTGATGTATCACCATGTGGGTGAAATCTACCCATAACATCACCAACGATTTTTGCACATTTTTTAGTATTTTTATCAAAAGTATTACCTGTATTAAACATTGTATAGATAATTCTTCTTTGAACAGGCTTTAATCCATCTCTTGCATCAGGAATTGCTCTATCTTGAATGACATATTTTGCATAAACTGCATATCTATCACTCATTAATTCATCCATTGGTTGAGAAACAATGTTTTCAACAATTGCTTTTTCTTTTGCTTTCATTATTTCATCTCCTCGATAAATGTATCTTGTTCACTAAAATCAACAGCTTCTTCAAGCCATTCTTTTCTTTTTTTGGAATCACTACCCATTAAAACATCAATTTTTCTTTCAACAACATTGAAATCGTTTATATCAACTTGTAAAAGCATTCTATGTTCTTTATCCATAGTAGTATATTTAAGTTGTTTATCACTCATTTCACCTAAACCTTTATAACGTGAAACTTCATAACTATTACCAACTTTTTTCTTTGCGTCTTCTAATTCTTTATCATCATGACAATAATATTCTTCTACCTTTCCTTTTCCTTTTTTTGCAACTCTATATAAAGGAGGCATTGCAATAAATACTCTGCCTTCAGTAATTAAAGGTTTCATAAAATTGTAAAAGAAAGTTAAGAGTAATGTTTGAATATGAGCACCATCAGTATCAGCATCGGTCATGATAATGATTTTTCCATAGTGACTATCACTAATATCAAAATCTTTACCATATCCAGCACCAACAGTATTAATAATTGTTGCAAATTCTTGGTTTGCTAAAACTTTATCAATAGTTAATTCATTACAATTTAAAGGTTTACCTCTTAAAGGTAAGATAGCTTGATATTTAGGATCTCTTCCTTTTTTAGCAGTTCCTCCAGCACTATCACCTTCAACAATAAATAATTCATTTAAAGAATATTGTTTTGAAGAACATGGAGTTAATTTATCACTTAAAATAATTGATTCTTTATTCTTTTTCTTACTTCTTGCTTCTTCTTTTGCTTTTCTTGTTGCAAGTCTAACTCTTTGAGAATCTAAACATTTTTTGACTAATTCAGAACTAAAAGTCTTATTTTCATTTAAATAATAAGTAAATTTATTATAAACAAGGTTTGAAACTGAAGTCATTGCAATTTGGCTTCCAAGTTTTGTTTTAGTTTGTCCTTCAAATTCAGGATCTCCAATTTGAACAGAAATAATTGCAATAATTCCTTCTCTAATATCATTTCCTTCCAATTTAACTTTACTTTTATTTAAGTTATTAGCGTCTATATATTCATTAACTGCTCTTGTTAATCCTGCTCTAAAACCTGATTCATGAGTTCCTCCATCAATAGTTCTAACGTTATTTACATAACTTTTAATATTTTCATCGTAAGTATCGTTAAAATATTGGAATACAACTTCAGTTTTGATATCTTCTTCTTCACCTGAAAAATAAATTGGTTCTCCAATTGAATTTTTGCCAAGACCTAATTCATTAATATAATCTTTAATACCATTTTCATAATGAAATTCATCTTTTTTATTACTTCTTTCGTCAACTAAAATAAAATGAACTCCTTTTAAAAGGAATGCACTATCTTTTAAATGGTTAGCAATTCTATCATAATCAAATTCAACAGTTGAAAAAATTGATTTATCTGGTTTAAAAGTAATAACAGATCCATGTTTTCCACTAGTACCTAATACTTCAAGTGGTGTTTTTAATTTACCACCTTTTTCAAAAGCAATATGATAAATTTTTCCATCTCTATAAATAATGCAATCAAAAAATTCACTTAAGGCATTAGTAACACTACTTCCAACACCATGTAAACCACCGCTTGATCTATAAACTTTGTTATTAAATTTACCACCACTATGTAAAGTAGTTAAAATAACTTGAATAGCAGGTAAATTATATTGAGATTGAATTCCACAAGGAATACCTCTTCCTTCATCAGCAACAGTAACGCTTCCATCTTTATGAATTATAACTGAAATTTTATTACCAAAACCATTTAATGCTTCATCAACTGCATTATCAACAATTTCCCAAACTAAATGGTGTAAACCATATGTATTTGTACTTCCTATATACATTGCAGGACGTTTTCTAACGCCTTCAAGACCTTCTAAAACCTTAATGCTATCAGCATCATAATTTACTAATTCTTTTTCCATAAGTACTAATTATTATACTAAAAAATAGACTTAAAATTAAGTAGAAATAATATTATATATAAGATAAAATATTAAACGTATGTTGATTAATTTTTATAGATTTTTAGTAATATTATCGTGCTTTTTAGTCGGATATTTGTTTGGTTCAATTCCATTTAGTGTTATTTTAGGAAAATATGCATATCATAAAGATCCAAGAAATTATGGTAGTCATAATCCTGGAGGCACAAATGTTGGAAGGGTTATTGGACATAAAGCTGCAGTTATAACGATTTTACTTGATATGATTAAAGTAATTATTCCATTTTTTATAGCATTCTTCTTATTTACAAAAAATGAATCAATAATTTCTTTTATGAATGATGGTGTCAATAATTTAAATGAAATTCATTGGTACGGAAGAGGAAATTCATTATGTGAACTTGCATATTATATGGTACCTCTTGGAGCATTCTTTGGTCATTCTTATAGTTTTATTTTAAAATTTAAAGGTGGAAAAATTGTTTCTACTTATGCTTCTACTATTTTCTCTACTACTTGTGTAGGAATTCCATTATTTGCATTAATATTCTTTGGAGTATTAAAATTAAAAAAATATGTTTCTTTAGCATCAATTATTACTTCAATTTCATTCTGTCTTTATACTTGGATTGCTTATTTAATCTTTGTATTTACAAAAAGTAATGAAATATCTAAATACCTTTTATGGTTTGGAAATGGACCTCAAGAATCAATTTATCTTGTTGGACTTACAACAATTGGTACTATATTATTAATATTTAGACATAGAAGTAATATTAAAAGATTAATTAATCATGAAGAAAGTAAAATAACTTGGATTGATAATATTGGAAAGAAAAAAGGTCACTCAAATTAATGAGTGGCCTTTTAAAAATCTAACAAATCTTTCAAAATTAAAAGTGCAATTAATGCACTTATTAATTATCTATTATCGTTCATGCTTTTCATGACAGCTTTAATTTGTGCTTCACTAGGTTTTCTACCCATTTGCATGAACATTGCTCTTATCATCTTTTCATTAACTGGTGGATGATCTTTTAATTGTTTCTTGAATAATGCTCTTGATCCAAAGAAACCTCCAACACCACCTAAAATTAATGCAAGAATAATGTATAAGACAAATTGCCAGACTTCAATATTCATTAGTTAGCTCTTCCGTCATATTCACCATTATCTGTTCTGACATAAACTTTTTCGTTTTGTCCGACAAATAAAGGAACTTTAACCATATGACCTGTTTCTAATTTTGCATCTTTCATTGCTTTATTAACAGAATCGCCTCTAACAGCTGGTTCAGTTTCAACAACTTCTAATACAACTTTAGCAGGTAAGATAATATTTAAGATTTCATCGTTATATGAAACAATATCAACTTCTAAGTTTGGTGTTAAGAAATTTAATTCCCATTCTAATCTACTTTCAGCAATTTCAATTTGTTCGTATGTTTCTTGATCCATAAAAACTAAGAAATCACCATTTTGATATAAATAAGACATTTTTTTCTTATCTAATCTAATTGTGTTAATTTGTGTACCGCTATTTGCTGACATTTCAGTAATTGCACCAGTTCTTAAATTCTTAATTTTAACTTTTGCAACCATTTTTCTCATAGCTGTTTTATTTAATAAAATATCTAAAACGAGAAAAATATTATTGTCTTGTTCAAAATAGTTTCCAGGTCTTAATTCAGTAACGTTAACCATTTTCGTATCTCCTATCATTTAAAATAAATATTTGTCTTTAGTTCATGTACAAGTGTTGTTAATGGTCCATGACCTGGATAAATATTTAAATCTTTATTTAATAATTTAATTTTTTCTAAACTACTTTTTATTTCTTTTTCGTTTCCAGTAGCTAAATCAGTTCTTCCAATACTTCCTTTAAATAAAGTATCTCCAGTAAATAATGCATTTTCATTTTGAAGTAAAAAACATACGCTTCCTTCGGTATGAAATGGCGTTTCAATTACTTTAAAATAATATTTATTTCCAAAATTAATTTCATCTTCATCATCAAGAAGATAAAGATTATTAAGTTCTAAACTTACCTTGTCTCCAAAAGCCAATGATCCATTAAGCCTTGGATTTTCTAATAAATCAACATCTTTTTCATCAATAAATACAGTGCAATTAAATGTTTCAAGGAATTTATTAATTCCTCTAATATGATCAAAGTGTCCATGCGTCAAAAGTAATCCAAGGCAAGATGTATGATGTTTTTTAATATAATTAATAATTTCACCATCATTTTCGCCTAAATCTATTAAAACGCAAGGACCATTCTCTTCACCAACAACATAAGAGTTGCAAGCAAAATCACTACTTTTACTTAATTTTTTTGAATCAAAATTAAATACTTTAATCATAACTTTTTAAACTATTTCTTTTCTTTGAAAACTTGAACTTTTCTGCAATGTGGGCAATATTTATTTTTTTCAATCCTATCAGGATTATTTTTCTTATTTTTACTTGTGATATATTGTTCTTCGCCACAGACAGTGCACTTTAAAATAATGTTATCGCGCATATTTAGTCACCTCCAAATGCTTAAATATTTTATCATAATATCAAGTCTTTATCTACAAATTTTATTACAAAAACTATATAATATTTTTATGTTTACACGAAAAGATACATATAGTTTTAATATTGGAAACGTCAAAATAGGTGGAAATAACCATTGTTTAATACAATCAATGTGTGATATAAAAACTTCAAATATTGATGAAGTAATTAAAGAAATTAATGATTGTTGTGCTTTAGGTGCTGAAATGATGCGTGTTAGTATCACTGATTTTGATGATGTTGAAGCAATAAAAATTATTAAAAATAATATTAAAATACCATTAATTGGTGATATTCATTATTCTAGCTTATACGCAATAAAAGCAATAGAAAATGGAATTGACAAAATTAGAATTAACCCAATAAATACTCCTCAAAATGAATTAATTAAGATTATTGAAGCTGCAAAAAAATATGATACTGCCATTAGAATTGGATTAAATGAAGGTTCTACTACTCCTGATGGTAGAAATTTAAATAATGTTGATGATTTAATTGAAGAATGTAAAAATACAATTAATCTTTTTGAATCTTATAATTTTAAGAAATTAGTAATTTCAATTAAGTCTTCTTCTGCTTTGAAAACTATTGAAATTTATGAAAAACTAGCAGATTTTTGCAAATATCCTCTTCATATAGGTGTAACTGAAAGTGGTTTAGAAGATACTGGTATCATTCGAAGTTCTGTAGGATTAATTCCTCTTTTGATGAAAGGAATTGGAGACACTATAAGAATTTCATTAACTCAAAATCCTAGACTTGAAGTTTTAACATGTAAAAGAATGTTACATGAATTAGGATTATACCCAAATTATCCAACAGTTGTTTCTTGTCCAACATGTGGAAGATGTAGAGTTAAAAATATGAAAGAAATCGTTGAAAAAATTACTAAATATCTTGAAGATAATAATATTAATATAAAAATTTCTATTTTAGGATGCATTGTAAATGGAATTGGGGAAGGTAAAAATTCTGATATTGGAGTTGCAGGTCAAAATGGGAAATTTGAAATTTTCCGTGATGGTAAAATAATTAAAAACTTTATAGATGAAAAAAATCTCTATGATGAATTAATCATAGAGATTCAAAAATTTATTAATAAATAAATCATCTTGAAGAACCTTCTTTTTTATATCTTTCAGTCATTTGACGTCTAATATCCTGTTGAATAACTTTACGTTTGTATCTTCTTTTTTCTTTTTCAATTTCTTGTTTAACTTTCTTTTTATAACCTGGTTTAACTTTTTTAGATGAATTTGTTCTTTTAATGAACTTAATCTTTTCATCTAATTCAGTAACAGGTTTTTTTCTTACGACTTTCTTAGTTTCTGGCTTTTTATCATTTTCTAGTGTGTTATTAGTAATTTTTAAGTATCCAAATTCAATACCTAAATCAGTAACTCTTTTAACATCATCTAAATGATCATTATCATAAAATAAATATGAATTACCATTTTTACCCATTCTACCAGTTCTTCCTATTCTATGTAAGAAATATTCAATATTACTTGGTAAATCAACACTTAAAACGTCACTTACATCTTCAACATCAATTCCACGTGCTGCAATATCACTACATACAACAATTTGAAATTCGTTATTTTTAACACGTTTAAAAATAGCTTTTCTTTCTCTTGGAGATAAATCTCCACTAATCATTGCGCAATTATACTTAAAACTTTTTAAATATGAATAAATTTCTTTTACTTTTTCTTTTTTACTTGCGAAAATAAATAATAAATATGGATTGAAATGATCAATAAAAATTTTAGTAGCTTCTAAATAATTAATATGTTTTGTATTAATTAAGAAGTTATTTATATTTGAAGGAACTAATTCTTCATCTAAATCTAAATAATAATCTGGAGAGATGTATTTTCTTAAAAAAACTTCTACTTTTTGATTAATTGTTGCACTGAAAACTCCAATATTAATATCTTCATTACATTTTTCAATAAATTCACCAATGTCATCAAAAAAATCATTTTCACTAAGCATATCAACTTCATCTAAAACAATTGTTTGAATATTTTCGAATGAAAAATTAGAATTTTCACTGATTGCTTTTAATCTTCCAGGAGTACATACAACAATTTGGGCTAAATTATTGTTTGCAGCTTCCAAATTTTTTGAAAAATCAATACCATTAGTAAAAACTTTACAATTTAAAGATGGTAAATATTTTTTAAAATCTTTAATAAAGTTATAAATTTGTAAAGATAATTCTCTAGTTGGTGCAATTATAACTGCTTGTAACCCCTTATTAAAATCTAAATTATTAATAATCGGAACAAGATAAGCATGTGTTTTTCCACTTCCAGTTTTACTTTTTACAATACAATTACTGTTTTTTAATAATTTAGGTATAACTACATCTTGAACTGGTGTAGCGTCACTAAATCCTATTTTTTTAACAATATCTACAATTTCTTTTTTTAAATTAAATGACTCAAATTTCATACTCTTTATTTTACCTTATTTTTAAGTAAAAATCATTTATAATTTATGATAAAATATAAAAATGGATGCAGAAATTATAAAACCATATGGATTTTGCCTTGGTGTTAAAAGAACAATAGAATTAACAAAAAAATTAAGAGAAGATAACCTTGATAAAGAAATCATTTTACTTGGATATCCTATTCATAACGAAGATGTTATTAATGATTTAATTGATAAAAAAATAAAAATGATTGATTCAGATTATGATGATTTAATTGAGTATCTTAAATGTTTTGCTAATAAAAATGCAATATATGTTTTAAGTGCACATGGGCACGCCGATGATATTATTAAGGTTTTAAATGAATATGAGTTAACATATTTAGATACTACTTGCCCTTATATTAAAACAATTCATAAAAAACTTGAATCAATTAATGAAAATGATAAAGTTTTATATGTTGGAAATGAAAATCACATTGAATGTGTAACTTCAATTAGACATATTAAATCATCAAAAATAACAATTAAAAAGAATTTTACATTAAATGATTTAATTTCAACTGATGAAAATAATACAGTATTAGTAAATCAATCAACTCATTATATTAAAGATAAATTGAAAGAATTTGAAGAATATATTAAAAAGATTAATAACTTAGAAATTATTGATAATTTTTGTCCATGTGTTCAACAAAGATTTGACGAGATTAAAAATAGAGTTGATGAATTTAGTTGTTTTATTGTAATAGGAAGTAAAAATAGTAGCAACGCAAGAGCAATTGAAAAATATTGTAATACATTTAAAAAAGAAACTATTTTTATTAGTAAATCTCAAGAAATTTTTGAGAAATTAAAATATTTAAATTATCATTACAAAGATGAAAAAATAGGTATCATAACTGCTACAAGCGCACCTTCGTATTTAGCTGAAGCAATTCGTGATACCATTGAAGATTATTGTTAATTTTTAATTTTTTCTATTATTTTATTATTTTTTTCAATTATAGATTCAAAATTTGTTTTAGATTTTTTATCTAATTGATTATTAGATAAAATTTCTAAATATTTTTTATTAATAGAATTATATTTATCTATTAATAATTTTTCTTTATTTTTTAATAAAATTGGTCCATATTCTATTTCTTCATTTGAATATTCTACATGACCTTTTTTAAATAAAATTAGTTCATAAAAAATATCATTTTCTAATATTATTTTTTCGTTTTCAATAAAATAACCTAAATTAATAAAAAATGTTCTAATTGAAGGAATAAAATTATGGGAATCAATTAAGAAATAATCAATATTATCAATAAATTCAAGATGATCATTAACAATATTTTGGATATTTGAAAATCCCATTCCAGCAAGTGTAACTAGATTATATTCCTTACTATAAGAATCTAATCCACTAGATAAAAATATATTAATATCTTTATTTTTGGTACCTTTTTTTAAATTTTCAAAAGGTCCTTTTTTATTTTCAACACCACAAAGTTTTATATCTTTATTTTTTTCTCTTATTAGCGTTAATAAATATCCATGATCGCTTCCAATATCAAAAACACCTTTGCAATCATTTGGAACCATATTTACTAAAATATTTAATCGATTTGAAATCATATTAATCCATATTTCCTACATTTTCTTTAATTTTCTTAACGGATTCAGTAAAAATTTGTTGAACTCTTTGCTTGGTAAGACCTAATTTTTTACCAATATCAGTAAAACTTTCGCCATTACAATAATCTAAAACTATACTCTTTTCTCTATTTGATAAGCAATCTAATTCTTTATGGATAAAATCAAGATCATCTTTTTTATTAATTGATTCAACTAAGCTTTCTTCATTTTGATTCGAAATCAAGTCATTTAAACTTGTTCCATCTTCAAAATTTTCATCTAAATTTAAAACAATTAAATTCATATTTCTTACGTCTTTAATTTGTTTTAAAGAATATTTATCTTTTAATTCTTTATAAATTTCTTCATTAGTAGGTTCGATTCCTTTTGTTTCAATGAACTTTTTAATAAATCTATTAATATCGTTCATTTTATTAAATTCTCTTGAAGAAATTTTAAATTGTTTATTATCAACGTTAATAAATTTTAAAACAGCACTTTTAATATTTAATGTTGCAAAAGTAGAAAATTTAACGTTTTTTTCTTCTTTAAAATTGTATGCAGAATAAAGTAAACCTTCATTAGCAACTTGTATTAATTCTTCTAATGAAGTTTTAGTATAATTAGAATAATCTTTAGCTATTTTAAAAGCTAAACGTAAATTTGATACAACTAATTTACGTAAAGCTTCTTTATCATCGTTATTTTGAATTCTTCTAGAAAGTTCTTTTACTTCTTCTTCGTTTATAAGAGGATATTTAGATATAGATTTTAAATAAAATTCTACAGAATTTAACTTTCTAAATGAAATATCTTCATGTTTTAATAGATCTTTTGAAGAAAGATTTGAATTATTTTTATCATTAAACAAAGAATCTATTTCATCAAATTCATTCAAAGAAAAACTATCAACATTATTGTTTTCACTAGAAATGTTGAAGTTATTATTTTCTTTTAACATATTTTCTTCTTTATTAATTATAAAATCTTTATTCAATTTTTATTCTCCGTGGAATTAATCTAAAGTATCATCAAGTCTTTTTTGTTTTGTTGGATGTTTTAACTTTTTAATAGCTTTAGCTTCGATTTGTCTAATTCTTTCTCTTGTAACTCCGAATTGTTTACCAACTTCTTCTAAAGTACGTGGATGATTATCTTCTAAGCCATAACGTAAGATTAAAACTTGTTTTTCTCTTTCGGTTAAAGTATCTAAAACTTCGTAAAGTTTTTCTCTTTGCATATTTCTATTAGTGTATTCAGTTGGTGATAATGTTTCTTTATCTTCAACGAAATCTTCAAGATGGCTATCTTCTTCTTCACCAATTGGGCTTGCTAAAGAAACAGGTTCTAAAGCTAATTGTTGACTTTCTAAAATCTTTTCAGGAGTAATTTTGCCATCTAATTGTTTACTAATTTCTTCAGGTGTTGGTTCTCTTCCTAATTCTTGTAACAATTGTCTTTGAGCTCTTGTAATTTTATTGATTGTTTCAACCATATGAACAGGAATTCTAATAGTTCTTGCTTGATCAGCAATTGCTCTTGTAATAGCTTGTCTAATCCACCAAGTTGCATATGTTGAAAATTTAAATCCTTTTTTATAATCATATTTTTCAACAGCTTTCATTAAGCCAAGATTTCCTTCTTGGATTAAATCAAGTAATGGCATACCTCTTCCAATATAATGTTTTGCAATTGAAACAACAAGTCTTAAGTTAGCGTGTAAAAGTTCTTCTTTTGCATCCTCATCGCCTTGTTCAATTCTAATTGCAACTTGTTTTTCTTGTTCAGAATCTAAAAGACCATATTTACCAATATCTTTTAAATACATTTTGACGTTATCAGTAACTTTAACGTTTTCTAAATGGTATGCATCAAATCCATTTTCGATTGCACTAACATCTTCATCGTTAAATTCCATTTCTTCGTCTAAAAAATCTGGATCTTCATCTTCTTCACTCATTTGACTAGGATCAAAATCCATATTATCTATATCATCATCTTTTGCAAAAGTGTATCCTTGAGAAGTGAAAAATTCAAAAATATTTTGAATATCTTCGTCGGATAAATCAAATCTTTCAATTTCATCAGTTAAAACTTGTTGATCAATAATTTTAGTATCACTATTTTCATTTAAAAAATTAACTAAAATAGAATCAAGAGTTTCAACATCACCTTCATTTTCATCATCGGAGTCATCGTTTAAATCGGCATCTTTTCCAATTTTTTTAACCAATTTATTTAATTCTTCTTCGTTATAATTACTTTTTTTCATCTTTTAAGACCTCCTTGTTTAATTTATTTTCATTCTTTTTGACATTAATAATAGCGTTTAAATAAAATTTATCATTTTCGCTATTAGCATTTTTAACTAAACTTTTTCTTAATTCAGAATTTTTATGTATCGTTTTTTCGATATTTAAATTTGCAATTAAATCTTTAATGATTTCTTCAGAATAAGAATCATAAATTCTCATTTTATAAATATCATCTGTAGATTTAATAATTCCTTCAAGTAAATCTTTATTTTCAAAATCAGAATTTACAAAACTTACAAAGTTATCTTTAGAAATATCATCACTTTGATTATTCTTATAATAAGAACAAATCTCGTCATAAATATCTTTATAAACTTTATTTGTAAATAAATTCTCGTCTTCTGAATACAAATTAATATCATCAATAGTTTTTTTATTTATAAGAGCAAATCTGATAAGCATTTTTTGAATTTTATCGTATTTTGTCTCTCTATTTCTTATAACTTTTGGTTTTATTAATTCATTACTTTGAGACGATATTTTATTAGAAGATTCAAACTTTAGTTTTACTCTTTTTCTAAAATAATCATCAATTGCTTCAAAAGATAAATTAGTTAAATATATCAATGAATTCAAATAATTTTCGTATTCAATTCTTTCATCACATTTTTTAACAATATTAATAAAAGAATCTAACAATTTTATTTTGTTCTCATAAATTGATAAGTCAAATTTTTTTGAAAAATAATTTAACATCCATGTAGGTTTATCAACTAAATTGAGTAAAAATTTTTCTAAACCTTTTTCTTTTAAATTAAAGATAATTTCATCAGCATCTTTATAACTGAAATCTACCTTATTATTTACTAATTTATAACTAATATTTTCTTTTTCGAATAAATCAGTAATATTAAGCATTGCATTTTGTCCTGGCTCATCTAAATCAAGGCATAAATTAATTTGGCAATTTAATTTTTTTAATATTTTTAAATGATCCAAAGTTAAGGCAGTTCCCATTAATCCAATCGAATTATTAAAACCAGCTCTTGTTGCTGCAATAACATCCATAAATCCTTCAAAAATGTAAACTGAATTTTTTCTTCTGATCTCATTTAAAGCATTATAATAGTTATATAAAATAGTAGATTTATTAAAAACTTTGGTGCTACTTGTATTCACATATTTTCTTTCAATTTTATCAAAAGTAATCGCTCTACAACTAAAACCAACAATATTTCCTTCTAAATCTTGAATAGGAAAAGAAATTCTTCCAGCGTTTTTATCACTAGAATCTGCATTTAAATCAATAATTCCAGTTTTACTGATATCTTTTAAAGAATATCCTTTTTCTTTTAATATCTTAATAATGGTTTTGCCATCACTTAAAGAATATCCTATTTTAAATTTTTTAATTAAATCAGAGTTTAATCCACGCTTTGTTAAATAATTTCTTGCAACTTCTGCTTCTTTTACTTGGTTTAAACTACATTCATAAAAGAATGAAATATCCTTCAAAATTTTTAAAATAAGTTCTTTTTCTTTGTCAACATATTTATTTTCAAAATTAGATAATTCTGGTAGTTCAAATCCACAAATTTGAGCAATTTTTTTATAAGCATCGAAATTGTTAGAATAATGTTCAATTTCTCGAACAAAACTAATTACATTTCCACTTGCTCCACACGAAAAACATTTATAAACTTGTTTATCAGGAGAAACATAAAAATTACCAAGTGATTTATCATCATGAAAAGGGCATAAACATGTATAGTTTTTGCCTTTCTTTTCTAATTGATAGTAAGCTGATATAACTTTAACAATATCAGCTTTATTTAAAACAACATTGTATAAATCGTTATTATTAAGCATTAATTTTTTCTAATAAAACATTTTTGAGATCTTTTAATAAAACAGTTTCTTGTTTCATTGAATCTCTTTCACGAATTGTAACTGTTCCATGTTCTTTTGTATCAAAATCGATTGTAACACAGAATGGAGTTCCAATTTCATCATTTCTTCTATATCTTTTACCAATACTTCCACTTTCATCAAATGAAACACTTAAATATGGTAATAAATCTTTAAAAACTTCTCTTGCTTGATCAGATAATTGTTTGCTTAATGGTAAAATTGCAGCTTTAATTGGTGCAATAGAAGGTTTTAAATGCATAACTTTTCTAATATCGTTTTCATTGATAACTTCTTCATCATAAGCATCACAAACTGTCATTAAGAATAATCTATCTAATCCAAGTGATGGTTCAATACAATAAGGTACATATTTAGCACCAGTTGTAGCATCAAAATATTCTAATGATTCTTTTGAAAATTCTTGATGTCTCTTTAAATCATAATCAGTTCTATCAGCAATACCCCAAACTTCACCCCAACCAAATGGGAATTTGTATTCAATATCAGTAGTAGCTTTTGAATAGAATGCAAGTTCTGCTGGTTCATGATCTCTAAATCTTAAATTTTCTTTATTAATACCAAGAGATTGAACAAAATCAATTGAATATTTTTTCCAATAATTAAACCATTCTAAATCAGTACCTGGTTCACAGAAAAATTCTAATTCCATTTGAGTAAATTCTCTAGTTCTAAATGTAAAATTACCAGGAGTAATTTCGTTTCTAAATGATTTACCAACATTTGCAATACCAAAAGGAATTTTCTTTCTACAAGCTCTTTGGACATTTTTAAAATTAACGAAAACACCTTGAGCAGTTTCAGGTCTTAAATAGACTTCATTTGATGAATCTTCAGTAACACCCATATGTGTTTTAAACATTAAATTAAATTTTTTAATATCTGTAAATTCTTTTTTACCACATCCAGGACATGAAATTTCATGACTTTTTAAAAAAACGTTTAAACCATCAATGCTCATTCCATCAACATCAACTTCTGGATATTGCTTTTTAATTAAATCATCAGCTCTAAAACGTTGATGGCAATGTTTGCATTCAATTTGTGGATCGTTAAAAGTTTGAACGTGACCTGTTGCAACCCAAACTTTAGGATTCATTAAAATTGCTGTATCTAAACCAACATTATATTCAGAATTATGAACAAACATTCTCCACCAATAATCAGTTAAATTTTTCTTTAATTCTGAACCAAGTGGGCCATAATCCCAAGTATTTGCAAGACCACCATAAATTTGGCTACCTTGAAATACATAACCTGTTGTTTGTAAATGTGTTATTACTTTTTCAAATTTATTTTCCATAAAAACCTCTATATCTTTTATATTATATATATCAATTCACTAGAATTCAATTTTTGATTAAATCCTGTTTCATAAATTAATGTTAGAATAAAAAAACAATTTTTAAAATCTTTTACATTAATATTTTTATCATTTAACATTAAAATTTTTATATTTTTTTCACTTATTTCATTAATGAATGTTGTTATTTTATTATATTCAAAGAAATCAATTAAATTATTTTTGGTATTCATATAATCATTATTTATATAAATAATACCATTTTCGTTTAAAATATTTCTAAAATATAATAAAACATAAAAATATTTATCTTCGTTTAAATAGATTGAATCTAATGTATTTTTAAAATCTTCGTATAAATTTAAATTAAATGAATTATTTTTACAAAATATCATTGTAATTTCTGTTAAGAAATTATAAAAAGCAGCATTTTCTAAATTAATATCATTTAAATTTGTAGATTTAATTAATTTTAAATTTCGAATCATATAATATTTTTGATTTCCTTTATATAATTCAATTTCTAAAAAACATAATCTATAAATATTACAATTTAATTTAGAATTTTGCTTTAAAGCACCTCTATTTACAAAAGTTACAAGTCCTTTTTCGGTTAAAAATTCACAAATTAAATCTGAATCACGATATTTTGTACAATTTAATAAATATCCTTGATAATTAGTCATCATTTAAGCCAATTTTTGTTAAGAAACTAGCACTATTTCTCCAATCTTTAACTACTTGAACAAATAATTCTAAATTAACGTTATGTCCAACAAGTTCTTCAATATCTTTTCTAGCTAAAATACCAATTTTTTTAATCATTTTACCTTGTTTTCCAATGACGATACCTTTTTGACCATCTTTTTCTACTACAATTTTTGCGTAAATATTTTTTTCTTTATAAAAATTAATATCATCACATAAAACTGCACAACTATGAGGAACTTCTTCTTTTAAAAGTAAAAGCATTTTTTCACGAATAATTTCTTGAACCATAAATTTAAAATCACGATTTGTAATAGTTTTTGTATCGTAATATTGTGGTCCTTCAGGTAATAATTCTTTAATTTCTTTTATTAATGTATCCAAATT
>CAVKZU010000089.1:0-2078 GCA_963660725.1 Lachnospiraceae bacterium
TTTATTTATTTCATTATTCTATTTCCTATTTAATGGTAAAAAATACAAGCAAGTATACTTTTAGGTATACTATCTTGCATTAAATACCACTATTTGATAAAATATAATTATAGTAGGTGGTAATATTATGAAGTATTTTAAAGAATTATCTGATTTTAATACTTTTTCACTTAGTGATGCTAGTAAGATTATTGGAAATCTTCCAGCAACAAAAAAATATCTTAGTGAGATGGTTAAATTAGGGTATGTAAATAAGATAAGAAAAGATCTTTATACCTTTTATGATGTAGCGTTAAATCAAGATTGTGCTAATAGATTTCAAATTGCATCGAGTATCAATCAAAATTCTTATATCTCATATCATAGTGCCTTTGAATTTTATGGATTTTATAATCAAATGTATTTTGAAATTCAAGTATCATCTAACAAAAGGTTTTTACCTTTTGAATATGATGGTTATTCATTTGAATGTTATTCAAATGATATAAATATTCAAATAGATACTATTCAAGGTGTCAAAGTTACTTCAATAGAACGTACAATTGTAGATTCTATAAACATGCTAGGTAAGGTCATGGATATTGAAGAACTTATCAAATGCATTGATTTAGTTCATCTTGTAAGTGAAAATAAGCTTTTAGAAATTCTAAATGTTTATAATAAAGAAGTTTTATATCGCAAAGTTGGATATATTCTTTCTTTCTACAAAGATGAATTTAATTTAAGCGATTCATTTTTTATTACATGTTTATCTAAGGGGATAACATCTAATAGAGGTTATCTTGTAAATAACGATAAAGATAATTTAATATTTGATTCTAAGTGGGGACTTTATGTATATAAAAATATAAGAAGCGTAAATAGTATGGGAGATAATTTAGATGTTTAAATATTCAGTAAAGGAAATTAATAAAATTGCAAACGAAACAAATTTTAATAAGAACACTTGTGAAAAAGTATTAAGGTTATACTCTATATTAAATTTCATTAATTCAAGTAAGATTGCAAATGACCTTGCTTTAAAAGGTGGTACAGCAATAAATTTATTTTTACTTAACTTGCCTCGACTTAGTGTTGATATTGATTTAGATTTCAATTTACCTCTAACAAGAGAATTAATGCTATCACACAGAGAAAAAATAGACTCAATTATTAGAAGTTTCATGGAAAATGAAGGCTACTATCTTTCTAATAAATCTAAATTTGTTCATACTTTAGATTCCTATGTTTACTCTTATCAAACCACATCTGGAAGCAATGATGTTCTTAAAATCGAAATCAATTATTCTGATAGAGTTCATTTATTAAAAACTTCTATTAAGAAATCCAGCAACATTCTAGGAGAAACTACATCAATCAATTCATTAGCTAACGAAGAACTTATAGGTTCTAAAATTAATGCATTATTAGCTAGAACAACCCCAAGAGATGTTTATGATGTATATAATCTCTTTAATAACGGTAATATTTCAGATTCAACATTAATCAGAAAAATTGCAATATTCTATATTTGTCTTGGATCCGATCTTCCAATAAATTTTGATATGATACTAAATAACGCTCTATCTAAAATTCAAAATTTAAATTATCAAAAGATTAAAGAAACATTAATTCCAGTATTACATAAAGGAATAAAATTTGATATCAATGGAGTCATTTCTTTTGTTTCTGAGAAAATAAAAGAAATGTTCATCTTAGATTCAAATGATATTGAATTTATTAATGCTTTTAATAACAAATCATTTATTCCTAATGTTTTATTTGAAAACTATCAAATTGAAGATGTTTCAAAACATCCAATGGGTTTATGGAAAACTAAATAATAAAAATGTCACGATAATCAGAATTATAATAATTTTGATGTAGGTCAATAATACATGATTAGCCTAATAATGAAAGAGTTATGATTGAATTTTGCAACGATGGAACAAGACTAGTTATATTTAAAATTGTAAGAATTGATATTTTAAAAATGAAGAAGAAAAAAGATTGGTTAAAGAAACAAAATTTCAAAAATTCAGTTTAAGATGCTCATATTGGAAAAACTTATTTTTGTTAAAATTTAAATTGTTTTATGT
>CAVKZU010000090.1:0-3935 GCA_963660725.1 Lachnospiraceae bacterium
GGGTAATAAAGTGGGTAATAAAGTGGGTGATAAATTTTCCGTTTTAAGAATTTAAAATTTATATTTTTTAGATTAAAAATTATATATTCTATTCATAAAAATGGACATTGGTGGTAAAATAATAGAAAAATACAGGAATATTTAAGTCAAAGTCCAAAATAGGAGGTAATATGAATATTGAATATATTAAACAAGTTGCTATTGAATGCATAGAAAATAATAGAATTGAATCAGATTTTTTAGAATATAAAAAATCTGGAGAACAGAAAGATAAGATTTTAAAAACTATGTGTGCTTTTGCAAATAATATTATGAATAGGAAATTAAATCTTATTTTACTTGGAGTTGAGGAACATAGTGAAAAAGAATTGAAAGCAACTCCAATACGTCCTATTAAGGGTTTTAATGAAAGCGAAATTGAAGGTGTTCAAAAATCTATTAATACATTAATACCTTGTATAAAACCAAATATAAAATTTGATTTAACTCATGCTTTTGTAGATGGGAGAGCATTTATCATTATTGCAGTTTATAACAATAATAATGGACCATATGAAGTTAGTGATAAAGGTGAAAAACTCTTAAATGTTAAAAGAGGAAGATACATTCGAAACGAAAGAGAAACTAGACTTCCGAATGTATTTGAAGAATTTAGTCTTTTGAAGAAATTTGCGAATTACCATTTTACTGAAGAGTTTTCTACTGTTGCAAATTTAGATGATTTAGATGTTGATTATATTCGTGAATATTTAGCGTTAACTTCAAATAGAAATAATACTAATATCTTATCTAAGCATGATATGGCTCAAAATATGAATTTAATTGATTCTAGTACTAATTTTGTTAAAAATTACTCTATTTTAATGTTTTGTCGTAATCCTGAAAAATTCATTCCATATTCTTTTGTTGAATTAATTCATCGAAGTTCAATTGGAGAATCAATAATGCAATCTAAAGAATATCGTGGTCCAATTTGGAAACAATTAAAAAATGTAATGGATGATATTAAAAATACATATATCAAATCAGTTACTTTAAGAGTTAAAGACGAACTAGAAAGCGAAACAATTTATAATTACCCATATTCAACAGTTGAAGAATTAGTTACTAACGCAATTGTTCATAAAAATTATGAAAATCCAAGGACTGTTCAGATTTATATTTATAGTGATTCGATTGTTATTACAAACTACAATAAACCAATTCCACCTATTACTATTAAAGATTTAAATGAATTGGATGCATTTCCAAATAGATCTTATGAAAACCCATCTATTAGAGAAATGTTTAAAGCTTTAGATTATATTGAATCTTATGGATCAGGGATTGGAAAAGCTAAAAGAGCAATGACAAAAAATGGTGAAGAAAATATCCATTTTGATGAATATGATGATAACATTGACATTACTTCAGTAAGAATTCCAATTAATAAGAAATTTGTGAAATATTTAAATTTAAGTCTTGAAAGTTCTAGTTCGGATGATCAAAGTCCAAAATTGGACATTCAAAGTCCAAAATTGGACATTGGGGATGAAGAATTGGACATTCAAAGTCCAAAATTGGACATTGGGAATGAAAAATTGGACATTCAAAGTCCAAAATTGGACATTGGAGATGAAAAATTGGACATTCAAAGTCCAAAATTGGACATTGATGATTTAAGTATTGATGAGAAAATTACGATTAAGGTTAATACAATTGATATTTTGGATATAGTGAATAAGTCTTTATATTCAAGTGCAGTCAAGAAGATCATTTTAAAAATATACAATAAATTCTTTAATGATGTTTTTAGTAGAAGTGATATTATTAAAAATTTTGATATGTCTAAATCTAATGCTGCGAATTATATTGATTACTTATTAAAATTAAATATCATTGAACTAGTTAGAGGACTCGGAAAAGGAAAATACAAATTTAAGTAATTATTAAAAAATATCGTATTTTTTAAATGTTTTTATACATACCTTCGTGAACATAAGAAATAACGCAGTGATGAAATAAGTTCTGGATTTTGACTCCAGAACTTTTCGTTTCTTAAATTTTAAATCGGTGGATTATCTTTCACTTACATCAATAATTCAAATATTTCATCAACTTTCTTTTCTATTTTTCTCATTTTTGCGTACTCAAAAACTAATTCAAAACTTTTATCGTTTGAATTTAAAAAATTCTTAAGTGCTTTAATATAAATATCTTTATCATACTTATCTTTTTTTCTAATCATTTCTACGATTAATTTTTCTTTTGAATAAGTATAAAGTGAATTTCCATATGAATCTAAAACATAATAATTACCAATATTAAAGAATTCTTCATTATTTTCTATATGGATAATGGTGTTTTTAGGAAGTGTTTCTTTTTTGATTCTATAGTCTTTATAAATACTAATTTCTATATTTTCAGGAGCTTTATCTATTAAACCTACTAGAAAAAGTCCTAAATATCCACTAAAAATCACCCTTGGGAATCTTTTCTGTAATAAATAGTACTTATCTTTAATATAATTTTGATCAATATATTCACTTTTACTAATTTTAATTAAATTATTTTCTTTAATAAATTTAGTAAAATAAATAGATGCAATCCCTTGATTTATCACTTCTTTTCTAGAAATAATACCATTATTTTTATCTAAAATTTGATTAATTTTTTCTTCATATTTTTTCATAATAATTCACTAATTTATAATTTAGTGTATCATTATGAAAAGTATATTACAATAAATTTATATATTTAATGAGTTATAAATAGTAGATAAGTTATCTTTTATCTCATTTTCGTATCCCAAAGAATCAACGTAATGGATTAAGTTAACATTTTCAGATACTTGACCAAGTAATGACATACAAAGCTTAACATCTTTTGTTTTCATATACATTTCAGTATTAATTGATTTTCTCATAAATCCATGTAATGTATTATGTTTAATATGTGCTTTATCTAAATATTTATCTAATATTCTTCTTACAGTATTTCTAGTCATATCAAATAATAAATCTTCATCTTTTAAGTTATTATCGTTAATATATTTAATCAACATATCTTTAATTGGATTGTAATAATAAATTTTCTTATAACTTGCTTTAGTTTTAAGTGTATCAAGCAATGTTTTATCGTCTTCACCTTTTTGACGTTTTAAAGATATTTCTAAATAATCATCAAATATATGAATATCTTTAATCTTTATCCCTAAAAATTCTCCAATCCTAGAACATGAAAAATATAAAGATAATAGTAATACTTTATGATTAAAATCACTACAACTTGATAACATTACATTTAATTCTTCAATAGAAGTATAAGTATTTCTTGATTCTTTTAAGATACCTTCTTCTTTAAATCCTTTTAAAATAAATAAAAGATCATCTTTTAAATCACTACTAATAATCTTTAAATATTTAGAATATTTAATTAATTCTTTCATAATATGGATTATTTTATTTTTAGAAATATTGATTAATTCTTGCCTTCCTACATAATTTCTAAATTCAATCATTTCACTAGAATTTAATATTTGATTTACATATTTTAATTTTCGAATATTAATAAAATAATCTAAAATATAATTCTTCGTTTTACTTTTATACGTTCTTAAAGTAGATCCTCTTATATCTACTTTAATATATTCAAAATATGAATTAATTAATCTTTCTAGTTCAAATAATTCATTATTTAATTCTCTTTTTTTATTATTAATTAATTCTTTTTCAATACATTTAACGTAATCAAGTACTTTAAAATTAGGATTCTTATTATCTTGATATTTGAAATGGTAATATGTTCCATCCTTTCTTTTAATTTTAGTATCAATGTAATAATTATTGTATTTTTTATTAAATAAAACTGCCATAGTTTTCCCCCAATTCCCCTTTTTATTCCCCTTAATGATTATTTTTAAAGAGATTAAAATTATAAAATAAGTGATATACATT
>CAVKZU010000091.1:0-6285 GCA_963660725.1 Lachnospiraceae bacterium
TCAAGAATTAATTAGCAAAAATATTAAAACATATTTTTAAAAATTAATAAAGAGTAAAATTAATTAATTTAAAGTTTCATCAATAATATCTTTTGAGATATTTTCTTTTAAATACTTAATGATATTAGATTTAATATCTAAATTCTTATATTCATCTTTAATAAAGATTACTTTAATATAAACTTTATTATTGATTAATTTAGAATAAGAATATCCTAAAAAATCTTGATCATTTTTAATTAATAAAATAACTCGATCATTAGAATATAATTCATCTTTAGTTACTAAAAAGTTATTTTCATTTTCTTTATGATATAGTTCACTAAATTTTAAAAGTCTTGCTTCTAAGCCTTCTGTTAAAAAGTTAATATGATAAATTTCGTAATTCATGTGTCTATTTTATTAAGAATTTTAATATTTTACAAATGATATGCTTTAATATTATTTTAATTGAGAATGAGTATAAAAATAAGTATAATTTTAAGGTATTTAGGAAGGTGTAACATGAGTGAAATAAATGATAAATTAATTAATTTAATTAAAGAAGCATTAAAAAATAAATTTAATATTGAAAATAAAGATAATTTAATTATGATTGAAACTCCAAAAGAAAAGAAATTTGGAGATTATTCTACAAATATTGCAATGAGACTTGCAAAAGAATTACATGATAATCCTTTTAATATTGCATCTTTATTAAAAGAAGAATTAGAAAAAGATGAATTAATCAAACAAGTTGACGTTATTAGACCTGGATTTATTAATTTCTTTATTAAAGAAGATTCTTTAAGTAAAGTTATTAAAACTGTTATTGAAAGTAAGGATAACTTTGGAAGAAGTGATTTAAATAAAGGTAAAAATGTCATGGTTGAATATGTTAGCGCTAATCCAACTGGTGATTTACATTTAGGACATGCAAGAGGTGCTGCATATGGTGATTCTTTAACAAGAATTTTATCATTTTCAGGATATGATGTTTTAAGAGAATATTACGTTAATGACGCTGGAAATCAAATTGAAGTTTTAGCAAATTCATTATTTGAAAGATATAAAGAAGCATTAGGATTACCTTTTGATATTGAAAAAATTGGTTACCAAGGAAAAGACGTTAAAATTTTAGCATCTAAAATTAAAGATAAAGATGGCGATAAATGGGTTAATGAAGAAAGAGAAGAAACTTTAAGATATTTTAAAGATTTAGGTACTGAACTTGAACTTGATAAAATTAAAAAAGATTTAGATTTATATAGAATTGGATTTGATCATTATCAAAGTGAAAGAGAACTTTATAGAACAGGAAAAGTAGAAAAAGGATTAGAAGCTTTAAAAAAGACCGAATATACATACGAAAAAGATGGTGCTTTATGGCTTAAAACTACTGAATTTGGTGATGATAAAGATAGAGTTTTAGTAAAAAGTAATGGAAGTTTAACATACCTTACTCCAGATATTTCATATCATAAAGATAAATTTGATAGAGGATACACTCATTTAATTGATATTTTAGGTGCAGATCACCATGGATATATTGCTCGTTTAAAAGCATCCTTAAAGATTTTAGGATACAATCCTAATGAACTTGAAGTTTTAATTATTCAAATCGTTAGACTTATGGAAGATGGAAATGAAGTTAAAATGTCAAAAAGAACTGGAAACGCAATTACTATTCGAGAATTATGTGAAGATGTAGGAGTTGACGTTGCAAGATATTTCTTCTTAAGTAAACCAATTGATTCTCATTTTGATTTTGATTTAAATTTAGCAAGAAAACAATCAAGTGATAACCCAGTTTATTATATTCAATACGCTTATGCACGTATGATTTCAATTTTAAATAAAGATTCTTCTTTTGAAGTTAAAGAAACATATTCTCTTTTAAATAATCCAAAAGAATTAGAATTAATGAAATTAATGGATGCATTCAAAAAAGAAATTGAAGAAATTTCAGTTAGTAAAGAAGTTAATAAATTATGTAATTATATTTATAAATTTGCTCAAACATTCCATAGTTATTACAATGATTCAATTATTATTGATGATAAGAATATTGAATTAACTAAAGAAAGATTAGCGTTAATTAAAGCATGTTCAATTGTTTTAAAGAATGCATTAAATTTAATTGGTATTGAAGCTAAAGAAAAAATGTAGGATTATGATTGAAAGATATAGTATTAAAGAAATAGATAACATATTTTCTTTAAGAAGTAGATATGAATACTTCTTAAAAGTAGAACTTGCAGTTATTAAAGGATATGTTGATTTAGGAATTATTCCTGAAAGTGATTATTTAGAAATTTTAAAGAAAGCAAAAGTAAACGTTAAACGTATTAATGAACTTGAGAAAGAAACTAAACATGATGTTATTGCATTTACTCGTTCTTTAGATGAATATCTAGGAGAAGAGAAGAAGTGGGTTCATTATAATTTAACATCTACTGATGTAGTAGATACCGCTTTAAGTTTACAAATTAAAGATTCTAATAAAATATTAATTCAAGATATGAAAAACTTATTAGAAACTTTAAAAACTTTAGCGATTAAATATAAAGACACTCCAATTATTGGAAGAAGTCATGGAATACACGCTGAAGTTACTTCTTTTGGATTAAAATGGGCTTTATTTTATGATGAATTAAAGCGTGATATCCAAAGATTTAATTTTGAAAAAGATTTTGTAGAAGTTGTTAAAATTTCAGGAACTGTTGGTAATTTTTCTAACCTTCCTTATGAACTTGAAGGTTTAGTTGCTACTAATTTAGATTTACATAGACCAAATATTTCTACCCAAGTCTTATCAAGAGATAGACTTATTGGATATACTTATTCTTTATCAATGATTGCATCATTACTTAATAAAATTGCTACTGAAATTAGACATTTATCTAGAAGTGAAGTAAGTGAAGTTAATGAACATTTTTCTAAAGGTCAAAAAGGAAGTAGCGCAATGCCACATAAGAAAAATCCTATTGGATGTGAAAATATATGTGGACTTTCTAGAATTGTAATATCTTCTTTAAATGTTGCATTTGAAAATAACTCTTTATGGCATGAAAGAGATATTTCCCATTCATCTACTGAAAGAATTTATCTTCCAGATGATATTAATTTAATTTCATATATGTTAAGAAGAATGAATAATATTTTAATTTCTTTAGATGTTCATCCTGAAAATATGCTTAGAAATATTAATATGTCAGAAGGAGTAATTTATAGTGGAAAAGTATTAAATTACTGCTTAAAAAATAATTCTTATAGTAGGGAAGAATTGTATGACAAGATTCAATCTTTAGCATTCCTTGCAATGGAATCTAAAACTCCATTAAAGGAATTACTTAAAAAAGATGAAATCTATTCTAAAATCTTGGATCAAAAAACACTTGATGAGTTATTCTCATTTGATTATGTTTTTGACAAAATAAATTATATTTATAAGAGGGTTGGTATTTTATGAAAAGTATAGTTGTTGTTGGTGCTCAATGGGGAGATGAAGGTAAAGGTAAAATTACTAATTATTTATCTTCAAAAGCAGATGTTGTAATTCGTTATCAAGGAGGCGACAATGCTGGTCACAGTGTTTGTTTTGATAACAAAGAATATCATTTAAGAACTATTCCTAGTGGTATTTTTAACGAAAATACTTTAAATATCTTAGGAAATGGAATGGTTATTAATCCACTTCATTTAGTAGATGAAATGAATGAAATTAAAGAAAATGGATATTCTTTAAATAATCTTGTTATTAGTGATAAAGCTACTTTAGATTTAGAATACCATTTAGTTTTAGATGGTTTAAAAGAAGCTAAACTTAAAGATAATAAGATTGGTACTACTAAAAAAGGTATTGGACCTGCTTATACTTCAAAAGCTGAAAGAAGTTCTTTAAGAATGTCTAGTTTACTTGAACCTAATTTTAAAGAATTATATAAAGAAAAATTAGAAGACGCTAATCGATTAATTGAATTTTATGGTGGAGAACCATTAAATTTTGAAGAATCATACGCTAAATATGAAAAAGCAATTGAAGTTTTAAAACCACATATTAAAGAAACTGTTTCCTTACTTCAAAAATTAAGAAAAGAAGGAAAGAAGATTCTTTTTGAAGGTGCACAAGGTACAATGCTTGATGTTGATTTTGGTACTTTCCCTTATGTTACAAGTAGTAACACTATTACAGGTGGAGCATTAACTGGATCAGGAATTGGATTAAATTATATTGAAGGAGCAGTTGCAATTTGTAAAGCATATACCACTAGAGTAGGAGAAGGTCCTTTTGTTACTGAAATATTTGGAGACGACGCAAGTGTTATTAGAGAAAAAGCACATGAATATGGAGTAGTTACTAAACGTCCTCGTAGAATTGGATATTTAGACCTTGTTCAAATGAAATATTCTCAAGCAGTTAATGGATTTAAATATATTGCTTTAACTTTACTTGATATTTTATATTTTGTTAAAGAAATTAAAGTATGTGTATTCTATAAACTTGATGGAAAAATCATTGATTACGTTCCAACATCTTTAACTGAACTTAATAGATGTGAACCAGTATATAAAGATTTTAAACCATTTGAAAAAGATATTTCTCATATAACTAAATACGAAGATTTACCAGAAAATGCTAAAGAATATATTAAATTTATTGAAGATTATTTAGAATGTGAAGTTGTTATCGTTTCAACTGGTAAAGATAAAGAAGATACAATCATTAGAAAAGATATATTTTAAATTAAGGAGTGTCGATTAAGGCACTCTTTTTTATATATTGATTTATCAATAGATATATCTTTTAAAGGAAACAATATTAAAGATAATGAGCATTATTATTTTAATTGACTTCAATGTTTTTATAAGATATACTAAAGTTAACAAATATAAATAAAGGAGGTTATAATAATGCATAAAAGAATTTATTTAAGTATTTCTTCATTAATTTTGATACCTTTTACAAATAATTTAAATATTTATAATGTAAATAATAATTTAAAAGGTAATAATTTTAATTTTGAGTATAATATTGATACAATAAAAAAAGAGATGAATTATCCTTTATGTAAAATTAATGATCCAATAATTATTAATAATGTTTCTAAATTCGATATAAGTTATAAATCTTTTGAAATTGATTATAAAAATATATTATGTAATCAAGTATTTAAAAATAATGAATTAAAAAAATATAAAAAAGAAATTTTATATTTTATTGAAAATTTAAGTTTTGTAGAGCAATCTAGTTTATCATTTATTATTGGATCAGGATATTCAAATAAGATTGAAGTTAATGTTGATGGAGAAATTAACAAATTTGGATATTATTTACTTACAATGAATGGAAGTGAAGTTAGTTTTAAAAATATGAATGTTAATTTTAAAATTGATGATAAAGAATATAATTTTGGCTTAGAATATTATTTAGTAGATAATGTTTATTCTTCTTTAGAGTATTTTGAAAATATTGATGAACTAGAAGTTTTTATAAATAAATATGGGTTATAAATTATGAAAAATAATAATAGAATAATTAAAATAATAAGTGGAATTTTATCAATTACGTTAACTAGTTGTAATAATGCTTTTTATAAAGGAGAATTAATTACTAAAAACACTAATGAGATTATTTCTTATATTAATGAATATAGAATTAATTCTAGTTTAAAATATTTAATTCCTTTAGAATCAACTTCTAGTATCTCAAAAAATGATATAAAATCACTTAAATTAGATAATACTAATATAGAAAATTATGATTTAGAAAGAATAAATGAATCTGATTATAAATATTATCTAAAAATAGATTCATCTAAATCTTATAACAAAATGAATATTGTTTTAAATAATAATCAAGAATATGTATATTATTTAAATCTTATTAATTATAATAAAGAACAATTTAATAATGATTATACATTTAAATTAATTGATTTTTCTTATTATGAAGAATCTATTTATAATTATAAATTATCTTATCTTTTAAATTTTAAAGATGATATCTCTTTAATCCTTGATAATGAATTAAATATTAATCATCCTTTATTTAAAGGAACGGCTACACTTATTAATATGGATAAAGGTAAAGAATCTTATTCGTCAAGAAAAGAAGCAAGTTTAGATAAAAATACTAATTATTTATTAACTCTTTCATTTAAAGAAGATTATAGTACTTATTATTTTGATGAATTTATACCTTTTAAAATTGAAATAGAAGAAAATTCTAGCTTTAAAAGCTACTATATTATTCCTCAAATTGAAGATTCATTTACTTCAAAAATATTAAAGAATATCTTCTAA
>CAVKZU010000092.1:0-4132 GCA_963660725.1 Lachnospiraceae bacterium
AGATTAGATCATTTAGTGTATTTAATTAAAAATAATAACGATATTAAAGAATTAATTAATTTCATTAAAAATAATTATTCTTTAAACGGGATAAACGAATATTTAAGCATCACTCCAGTTGGAGAAGATTTCAAAATTGAATTTAATTTATATTCTCTCCTTGGATATGATGAAAGTATCATGAATGATTATTCATTAAATAATACTTGTGCAATACTTCTTTCATCTAATGGAGAAATCTTAAAAATTAGTATTAATGATTTAAGTGTAGATGGAATCACTTCTTCAATTTCTTTTAGTCTTAAAGATTATGACGAAAAGAAAGGATTAAGTAAAGATAGAATTAAAAATGAATGGGAAAATGAAGAAGGTAAACCAGCAAAATCAAAAGATTTAAATGAAATTATTGAAAGAATGTCAAATGTAGTGGATATTTATTCTAAATACAATTTAGAATCTTCTTCTCTTTCTAATTTAATTAATGTTGATTTTGCATATAAAGATTTAGAAATTAATGGAGATATCTCTACAATATTCCATTTTAATAGCGAAAAAGAATTAGATGAAAAATATTTAGAAGCTTATATCCCTTTAAGTTTTAATGATAAAAAAGGTGCTAATGATGTTAGTGGTGCTAAAATATCTTTAGTTTATAGTGATAAAGATAGTGATGATTCTAATTTTAGAAATATAGTATATAACCATAACCGTTTATTCAAAGGTACTCAAGCAGCATTATCTTTAAATTATGGATCTAATATTTATTCTAGGAATTATTCTACTTTATATGGATATTCTTCTAATGAATCAATCATTAAGTGTGTAGAAGCTTTAAACGAAATTAGTGATACTAATATCTTATATTCATACCAAATTGTTCAATCAATTAAGGAATATTGTACTAAGATATTAGACGCAATTAATAATAAAGATTCTATTGATTTAGAAAAATATATGAATTTAGGTATTATTAATAATGAAAATATTATTAAGATATTAAATATCTTTAATTCTACTTCTAATTCATTAGATATTACTCTTGATTTATCTAACCTTACTGATAATGAAATATTATCTAAATTTAATTTTACTATCTCATTACTTTTAAATATTGATACTGATAATGATGGTAATAAAACTGTCAGTTTAAAAGGATTAAACGCTATTGATTCTTCTAATGATATAAGCTTAAAACTTAATATTGAAGAAACTTTAGTAAATAAAGATTCTACTTATTCAATGTATAAGAAGAAATTATCTCGAGATATCATTAAAGGATTTATTAGTGTTACTAGTGATTACCCTAGTAAATACGCTAATTACGTAGATATGGAATATTTAGCAAATTTAATTGAACTTGGAGTAACTACTACTAGTAAAAAATATTATTCTTTTAGTGGTACACTTAATATTGATGATACAATTAAAATTAATATTGATACTTTAGGAATTGATTGTGATTTAAGTGATATTAAACCAATTAACAGTGTTACATTTAATTTAAAATTAAATTTCTATAAACAAAACACTGAAGATTATACATATAAGATTAAATCTTATTTAAGTTTAAAAAATGATAAACATCCAGATTACACTACTGAATTCTTTATAGAAGAATCAGAAGATGGTAATGACACTATCTACATGAATGAAACTAATGGATACAGTAATTCAATGTCCTTTATGAAAAAAGAGACGATGCTTGGAAACGTCAAAGTAAGTGTTACTGAATCTAATGATGAGGGTGAAGAAGAGGAAGTTAAAACAGGTGAACTCCCACGTATCCTTTATTATTTACTTGATGCATCAAGTATTTTAAATGATGAAATCATTGAAGTTAATTATAGTGTTATTGAATTAAAACTTGCTTTAAAAGAATTAATTCTTTCTTCACTTTTTGATATGATGATACAAGATGATAGTGAAGAAGAAACTAGTAAAAATGAAGTCCAAATTGATTATTTAAATGGATGGAGTTTATATGTTGAAAAAGATTCTAAATCTAATTTAGTTAATGGTTATATTGAAGCTGATTTATCTAAAATGATTATTGGAATTAGTTTAGGAGATTTAGCAACATTTAGCTTTGGAAGTAAGATTAAATTAACATTTAGTCAATTAAGTCAAGACTTAATCTCATTTAACTTAAATCAATCAAATGAAAGTCAAAGTTTAATTTATATTAACTTAAATTATGGGGATATTAAATTTGATTTAAAAGTACAATTAAAAGAATCAACATTCTATCTCCTTTCATCAAATAGTACTTATCAAATTAATACTGGTATGGAAAGATATAATGATTTAGTTAGTTATTTTAAACAATTGGATCTTTATAAAAATAATCAAGAATTATATGTTACTAAAATTATTTGTCCAGAGATTATTGTAGAATATACCTTCCCAGTTACCTTTGATATTTATTCAAAATATAGAGTTAATTTTAACAATATATTCTATAAACATTATTGTTTTGATTTCTAATTAATTTATAAAATGTCACTTATTTTTATTAGTAAGTGACATTTTTATTTAACTTTTAAGTTATTTATCAAAATTTAAAGATATGTTCATTGATTAAAATCTTTATTTAAAATACTACTACATCTAGTATTGAAAACTAAAAATTGAAAAAATATGATAAAATCAATACATTTTCTATTTGACTATTATGTTTAAATGCTTTAATATTTAGGCAAGCCGAAACGAGGCTATTTTTATGTAAGAGGTAAAATTCAATGAAGAATTTAAAATATATTTACGCTTTATCAAGCATTTTTGTATCCTTTTTTGCGTTTAGTTACGCAACAAATTTTAATAGTACAGAAAGTACTTCTACAAGCGATGATACAAGTGATGAAGATACAAATAATGACGCTACAAATCAAGAAGCAAAAGTCATTGATGATGTAAATAAATATAACATTATCAATTCTTATAATAGTGCATTATCTTCATCCCATGTCTTACAATTAAATAAAGGGAACTTAATTTATAAAAATAACAATAAACCAGTTACTTTAGATTTTTCAGGTATTTACTCAATCTCTAATAACGCATTAAATTCCTATGTAATTGATGCTATTTATAATTATGATTCATCAGAAGAATCTTTTAAAGTATGTTCAGGTACTATTGGGTATAATACTATTACTTATGATAACAACGTTTATATCTTTTCTTCTTCTAATGAATTAAGTGGGATATTATCATTCCCTTCTACAAAAGATTCAAAATACCCATCAATCAATTTAGATTTTGATTTCTCTACAATTTTTAATACCTTCTTGAAATTAGAGTATGGTACTTTTGAAGTTTATTCTTCATCTACTGGATATACATTTACTAGTGAAAACTCAACTATCAGAGTAGATCAAAACTATAATTTATTAGAAATTAAATCAAATTTCAGTGATGAATTTACATTCTCTTTTAATTTTGATGAATTGAATAATGTATCTTCATCATCAAAAGCTGTTGAAGATAGTACTAATTTTGTTTCAACATTAAAAGGATTATTAAGTGATAGTAATTTTGATTTAAATTACGAAGCAAATGTTAAATCAACAACATCTAGTAATTTAAAATATAATGGTTTTGTGTCATATAGTGCCTCTTCATTATCTTTAAATGTTAATGAATATATCGATAATAATTTACAAAATCAAATTACCACAACATATAACAATAATCACATCTATTTTAATATCTCTAATGGATTAGAAAAAGGTGATTTAATTGATAGCAAGGAAAGTGATTTAGTTAACGCTACTAGTGGATTGATGTCTATAAATACAGAGTTCGATACTTCTTTTAGTACTCCATTAAATGCATTAATAAATACAAATATGTTCCAAGATATATTAAATCTTAATTTATCATCTTCAGATATTAAAGATTTAACTACAAATGGAAATTTAATTAATTTTAAAGTTAGTTCAACTTCATTTGGTTTATCTAATGATAGCGATATCCGTTTTGAATTAGAATTACTTAATGATTCTTTAAAATCAATTTCAATTAAAGATTTTAAAACTACATCTACTTCTACAATGGATATTAAATTTGATATTAATAGTGTAAAATCAAATGCAGTTAAGATTAATACTGAATCATATCTAATTTATAATTC
>CAVKZU010000093.1:0-4766 GCA_963660725.1 Lachnospiraceae bacterium
GGATAAACTCATATCAAAAGGAATATCATTACTAGAAATTAATTTTGAAATACAAATATTTAAATAAGTTTCTAAATCAATACCTAGTTTTTCACAAATAAGGATAGCTTCTTTCTTTTTATTTTCATCAATTTTAAGTTCAATTTTATCATTAGTTTTGTTTTCGTATAATTCAAAATATTTTGGATTAGGGTGCATTGTTTTATCATCAATCTTTTTTCCAATTAATACTCTTTTATCAGTAGTATATTTCTTTTCTTTTGAATATGAGGAAGTAAAAATATGGTAAACATAAACCCCTGAATTTTTCTTATTAAATTTTACTTTTTCTGGAATATTAACAACATCTTTTGTAAACATGCAAAGTCTCCTTTATCTTATAATTTTTAAGTTTTATTTAATTTTCAAATAAATCATCTAAAGTAATTACATTAGAGAATATACTACCTTAATTATATTTTATTCTAAATATAGTAATCAATAATGCTTTTGCATTACCTTTATTTTAACACAATTGTGAGATAATCTGCCAAACACATTATGTTAGCATATGCTTCTGGCAGGTTATCCCCACATTTTAGTGGGATAACCTGCCAAAACTCATATTTTTTAAAATTTAAACCTATTTATTTAAAACTGATAAATTTTTAGAAAAGCCGTATTTTTATTATTAAAAAAGTTTGGAAAAGTTGATATTTTAATGGTAAAAAGTATTGGAAAAGTTGAAACTAAAATATAAAATATAATTGATAAAGGTATTTATATGTTTAGAAGAAAAATAGAAAAAAGATTAAATGAATATTATAAAGATAAAGGCGCTAGGATTATTATTATAGATGGAGCTCGTCAAATAGGTAAAAGTTTTATTATTAGAGAGACTGCATCTAAATATTTTTCAAATTACATTGAAATAGATTTAAAATCGGACTATGAAGGAGATAAATTATTTCTAGATATTAAAACTACTAAATCATTCTACCTTCTTGTTAGTTCTCTTTATGGAGATAAACTTAACACAATTGATGATACAATAATCTTTTTAGATGAAATTCAATATTATCCACATCTAATTTCTCTATTAAAAGATTTAAAAAAAGAAAATAGATTTAGATATATCGCTAGTGGATCATTACTTGGAGTTACTTTAAAACATATCTTTATTCCAATGGGATCAATTGATGAAATTAAAATGTATCCTTTAGATTTTGAAGAATTCTTATGGACTAATAATGTAAATGATGAAGTTATTACATATTTAAAAGAATGTTTTGATGAGAAAAAACCAGTTAATGAAGGAATCCATAAACAAATACTTTCTTTATTTAAAGATTATTTGATTAGTGGAGGATTACCTGATGCAATAAAAGAATATGTCATTAATAAAAATGTATATAAAACAAGAGAAATACAATCTCAAACATATACTTACTATAAAGATGATTGTGCTAAATACGATAAAGAACACACTTTAAAAATATCTAAAGTATATGATTTACTAGTATCCAATATGGAAAATAAGGTAAAACGTATTGTATTTAAAAAGATTGAAGATAAAGATGGTGCGAATTTATCTAAATATGAAGATGAATTTGATTATTTAGTAGCAAGTGGAGTAGTTAACGAAACTCACGCAATTTCGAATCCTCATTTCCCATTAAATGAATCAATATCTAAAAATTTAGTAAAACTTTATTATAATGATGTTGGGATCCTTACTAACTTACTATTTAAAAATAATATAAATGCAATATTAAATGTAGATAATGGGATAAATTTAGGATCAGTTTACGAAACAGTCGTTGCAATGGAACTTAAAGCACATGGACATGATTTATATTATTTTGATTCTAAAAAGACTGGGGAAGTAGATTTTTTAATCAATGATTATTCTTCTTTAAATGTATTACCAATAGAAATTAAATCTGGAAAAGATCAAAATAACTTTAGAGCAATTCCAAAACTAGTAGATCCAAATGGAAATTATAAGATACCTTTTGGATATGTTTTTGGTAATAAAAATATATTTGAAACAAAAGATAATTTAATTATTCTTCCAATTTACATGATAATGTTTATTTAAACAAAAAAATAATAAGTACTTAAATCATTTATTAATTTTCTTATTTTCTCTTTCCTCTTTAATCAATTTACGCATTAAATCTTTAAATCTTTCATTAAGTTGTTTAATTTCTTCTTCACTCATCTCTATTTCTTCTTCTATTTTAGATTCTTTTTTTATATCATTATTTTCTTTAATATATCCAATATTTTCCATCATTCTTTCTGCTGCTTGTTCTATTCCAAATGTATGGTAAATTGGATAATATTTTCTAATTTCTGTTGCATTAAACAATTCATAAACTTTTCTATATGGGATTTCGTATAAAAAAGCAATACATGAATAAATATATCCAATCCAATACATTTCATCATGAGAATATGTATTTCTAGTTTTACTTTCTTTAAACATTTCATTCATTTCATCAATTATTTGTTCTCTACTTGTTGAAATGAATAAATATACTTTTGAATAAAATTGGGAATTAATTTCATTTGAATTCATAAATCTTCTAATAAATTGAGGAGAAGAAAGATTTGATCTATCAATTGACATTTCAAATAAATCTCCTACCATTCTACATATTAAAAATTCGTTATAATCTATATTTCTCATTTTTAAACTCCAAATCTAAAAAGCAGGTTAAAACCTGCTTAATTAATCTTCATATTCTATTTCAAGTTCATTATTAAAACTTCTAACGCTTGCAACCAATCCGTTTAAAATAGGAAGAGAAGGATTATAATGCCCTAAAGTAACATCCATAACAATAGGAAGTTTAGTATCTTTTAAAATGTGTTTAACTGCATCTTTTCGAGTTACTCCATATTGATTTTCATCAAAATGGAGAGGTTTTCCAAATATAAATCCTTTAGCGTATTTAAACCATCCAGCTTCTTTAAGTTGGAATAACCCTCTTTCAATTGCAAGAGGTGTTAAATCACATGCTTCTAAATACCAAATAATTCCTGTATCTTTATATTCTTCAATAAATTCTTTAACTTTATCATATTTAGTACCACATAATAAAATTAAAATATCTAAACATCCTCCAAGCATTAAACCTTTAACGTTAAATTCTTTAGTATTAATAAAAGATAATTTTGATTTTAAATTATAAGGTAAATCTTTTGTAGGATTAAGGAGTGAAAAATCATGATCCCCATCTTTTCGCCACATTGAATATCCTTTAATCTTTTCAGTTTCTCCACTTATTAATTTTAAAGTATCAATGCAAGGATCACTCATTGGTTCGATCCCAAATGTTGGAAAACATGGTCCATATACTGAAACTTGATGAGTTAAGGTAGTAAGTAAAAAAGTAAGGTTTGTATTATCACTAAAACCAATAAAAAGTTTAGGAGGTAATTTCTTAATTTTTTCAAAATTAATATAAGGAAGGATTTCAATCATTGTTTCTCCTCCCCCAACACTCATAATAACTTTAGCGTCACTATTAAAAGCATCCATTATTTCTTTTGCACACTTTTTTTCAGTATTACTTCTTACGTGTCCTTTTTCTACTCTAATATTTTCACCTTCAATTACTTCGTATCCTAAACCATTAAATACTTTAATTGCATTATCTAATCTTTCTTTATAAGGAGTAAAGGTACATCCAAAAGAAGGTGCTACTAAATATATTTTATCTTTCTTATTTAAATAATTAATTTTTCTCATATATTTATCTTATAAAATTTGTATAAATTCCTGTTTCAGTTTCTTCTAATTCTAATTCTTTTTTACCAAGTTCAATAGATTTCATCAAAAAGACCATATTTCTTGCTAAATTTCTCATTGTACATAAGCCTTCTTTATCTTCAATAGCTTCTCCAACCTTTCTTCCATAAACCACATTCCAATAAGTAGAAGTACAAATAGGCATTTCACTAATAGTAAAATATTTATTCAAAACATCAAACGATGAAGAACAACCTCCTCTTCTTGCAATAGCAATTGAACATCCAACCTTCATTTTTAAATCATGGGGGCAAGAATAGAAAAGTCTATCTAAAAATGAAATTAATGTTCCATTAGGAGATGCATAATAAACTGGAGACGCAATAATTACTCCATTAACGTCTTTTAAAATTTCACTTACTTTATTAACATCGTCATCAAATACACATTTATTATGACCTTTCATATGGCAATAATTACAAGCAGCACATCCTCTAATGTCTTTTGTGCCTATATTATATTCAATAACTTCAACGTTTCTTTCATTAAATATTTTCTTCATTTCATTTAATGCAACGCATGTATTTCCATCTTTTCTTGGAGATCCATTAATAATTAAAACTTTCATACTTCACCTCGATTTAAAATAAATTCATATTAACAATTTCTTTTAAAATTAATATGCATTCACTATATGTTACACCATCACTAATTAATTTCGATGTATTTTTTTAAATTTAAAGTATTATTGAAAAATATTTCTTATTTCCATAAAAATTTCATTTATAAATTACATTAAATAAGATTATTTTAAGCGAAAGTATTTTAAATTATTTGAATACTAGTTCTTAATTAATTAGTCATTTTTATCTTTACACAATTTTATTGCAATACCCCACTAGAAAGAATTTTTTTAATAGCACTAGAAGGAAAATATTTAGCAATTTCTAAAAGATTTTCTTTTTTAATATCATTTTCTTCAATATATTTTTTAACACTAAATAAATTATTTTCCGATTTTATATTT
>CAVKZU010000094.1:0-2418 GCA_963660725.1 Lachnospiraceae bacterium
GTATTATAATAACGTATTTATGAAGAAGAATTATCTAGTATTTTTTCAACTCAGTTTACTTTTAACAAGTTGTAACAATAACAAAAACCAAGGAATTATTAATGAAATAGGTCTTGATAATGATATTAAAACCTATAAAGTTTTAAATTCCACTTATAATTCTTCTTATGTTGATTATGAAAAAATAACTACTGGATCTATTAGATCTTTAGGAAAAGGGATTGGACCAGATTATTATTCTAGATTCTTAAAAAACTATAAATCATTCTATGAAGAAGAAACTTTTAAAGCAAATTCCTCAATGTATAATGTTAATGAAGCTCAATTAAGATATGAAGATTATGATACATCTACTTTTGGAAATACTAAAACTGATACATTAGATTCTTTAAATGAAATCCAAGGATTAAATTATTCTGCTTTAGAATATAATTCTTTAGATGATTATAAAAATATTTGTGGTAATACTTTAAATTCATTAACACCTTATATCATAAATGAAGGTGAAGAATCTAAATCTTTTTTAAAAACTACTTCTAAAGAAAATGATGATATATATGAATTTACTTATTATTTAAATAAGGAATTTAATAAAAAGAATGGAGAATATTCTACTATTGATGCAACTAGTGCAGTAATGAAAAGATATTTAGAATACTTTTCATCTTTAGCAGATTCATCCACCTATTCTTTTAATGAAGCATACTTTACAATTTATTATTCAAAATCTAATAAATCCATTACTAAAATTACAAGATATGAAGAATTCTCAATCTCTAAGCTTACTTTTAAAGGGGAATTTACTACTACATTTAATTTAGTAAATAATAAAGAATATTCTTCTTCAATCACATCTTTAAAAGAAAGAATGGATAAAATAATTCAAGATAGTAGTGATAAAGCATTACTTGAAATATATAATTTTTATTTAGATTTAAATAATAAATACAAAAATAAAAATTATTATAGTGTTACAAGTGGTACTGCTAATGCATTAGGTGGGATGTATAGTCAAACTATTTTAGGATATAAGCTTAAAAATGATGATGATATATTCTTTACTACAATTACTACTAGTGCATTTGTTAAATCTGCAGAATCTAGATTCCATAATTTATCTAGTAATATTTATAAAATAGGTAAAGGAAACGATCCTAAATCAAGTGGCAAATATGGAAGTGTTTCTAAATGGAATGAGATGAATGATTATTCAAAAGAAGATTATTTATCTACTATTGGACACACAATGGAAGATCTTACTAATTTTTCAATTAATGAATCTAATTTAGAAAAATCTTTTACAAAAGCTAAAACATATAAAGAAAATGATATGTATGTTTATTCTTATAGTGTTTCTTTCACTGATAGTGAAAAATATGAAGATGTATCTATGGGATATAAAATTGAAATGAATCATATGTCTAATATGGGACTTCCAAGTTTTTCTAAATTAGAATTTAATATTTATTTAGATTCATCTAAAGAAAACATTATAAAAATAACAAATCATGAAGAATATCAAACTGGTGGATTTGGAATCACTAGTGATATGACAAATGAATATTATACATTTAATTCTTTAAGTGAAGTACCAAGTGAAATTACTTCAACTTATCAAAAATTAATTAAATAGAGGTTAACGATATGAAAAATAAAAAATTCTTATTAGTATTATCTGGTATTTTATCTTTAGGAGCACTAGCAAGTTGTCAAAGTTGTAATTGCAATAAAGATACTGATGATAAAAAAGATGATTCAAGTGATGACACTAGTAAAAAAGAAGATCCAATATATGATTTAGTAAAGACATATTCTGGATATATTGACACTAATTTACCAATCTCTTTAGTTGATGGAATGGAACCAATCAGTGTTTCTTTATTAACTTCAAATATTACTTTTTCTTTTCAAAATGCTACTAACGCTAGAAAAGTAGATTTTTATAAATCATTTAAATTCCATATTAATTTAGATTTATATAGTGATGAAGATAATTTTACTTCTTCTTTAATTACTCAAACATTATTACCATCTTTATTTAATGATTTTAAATATACTAAAATCCAAGAAAATATTAGTGATTTTGATGTTTATTATTTAGGAGATGGAATGCTTTATGCAACTTTATCTTCTTTTAAAGGTACTAAGCCTTCAAGAAATAACGCTATTGAAGTTAAAAATGCTACAAGAGAATTAATTAATGTCTCAAGAATTGATATTAAAGCAATTATTAATGAAATTGGAGATAAAATTAATAACGAGGAATATAAAGATTTTGATATCAAAGGTACTTTAGAATCTATATTTAAGGTTTTAAATGGAGTTACTTTAGATATTGAATTAATGAATAAAATCTTTACATCTTCTACTTTAACTTTTTTAAGTGATGGATTTAATTATAAATTAAAAGAAGATGGC
>CAVKZU010000095.1:0-6033 GCA_963660725.1 Lachnospiraceae bacterium
ATCAATTCCCACACTTCCTGCAATTGCTTTAACAGTATTTAAATTATCTCCACTAATAACTTTGATATCAATTCCAAGTTTATTGAAATTAGCAACTGATTCTTTAATTCCTTTTTGGAGTTCATCACTTAAAGTAATTAACGCTAAATCACTATTATTATCTTTAAACAAAAGTACTCTTTTTGATTCATTTTGGAATTTAATCGCTAAATCAATTGTCTTTTGATCTTTAGATAACATTTCAATTGCACCAAAATATAAAGTATTTCCATCATTTAAAATTATTTTAGAATGTTTAGTGTCGCTAGTAAATTCAACAATTTCTTTATAATCTAAATTAATTTTATTAACATTTTTATCATTTAAATATTCTTTAATTGCAATACTAGTTTTATTATCTTCATTAAATAAATATAAATAACTTAATAATTTAGATTCATCAAATGAATCATTAAGTTTAACTATATCTTCTACTTTTAATCTATTAGTAGTAATTGTACCTGTTTTATCAAGTGCTAAAGTATCAATTTTACTTAAATTCTCAATACTATACATGTTTTTGGTTAAAACATGTTGATTAGTAAGTTTAATAACACTACTTGTAAGAGTGATACTACTTAATAAAATCATTCCAATAGGAATCATTCCTACAATTATAGTAGATGTTTTAGAAATAACTTCTTTAGATAAACTCCAAGAATTCAAACTTAACATTTTTAAAAATACTATTAATGCAGCAGGTATCATTAAAAATATCATGATAATGATTAAAGTATTTAAGAATTTTTCAAGCTGTGTTTTCTTCTTTTTAACTTTAATTAAATTATATTTAATCTTATTAATATAAGAATCTTTACCTACTTTAGTAACTTTTCCTACAATATATCCATTAGTAATTGAAGATCCTCCAAGTAAAGTGTCATTAACATTTTTAGTAATTAAATCACTTTCACCAGTTAAGATTGATTCATCTACCTTTAAAGATCCATCTAACACTATTATATCTGCAGGTACAACTTCTCCACCTTTTAAAATAATAATGTCATCTTCTACGATATCTTCATCATTAATTTCAATTTCTTGATTATCTCTAATAACAATATATTTAGATTTATTAATCAAATTTAATTTAGATAATTTTCTTTTTGCTTTTACATTAGTGATAAATGAAATTAACGCATTAATAATAACAACATTTAAAAATCCATACTTACTAATAGGGATAACATCATGTGTTACATTAGAATAAACAATAAATATAATTGCAACTATATATAAAATAATGTCATAGAAATTAAAGAATGAATTTATAAATATTTTAAAATATTCTTTCGCTTCATTTACTTTAACTTTATTAATTTTGCCTTCTTTAATTCTACTTTCAACTTCTTCTTTCGATAATCCTTCAAATTTCATACTTGATATTATATCAAATTAATAACAAAAAAGGCCTAGAAATTAATATTTCTAAGCCAAAGGTGAGATTTATATGAATTGGGAATGATCTTTTATTTAATTAAATGTGAATCTTTAAGTAATAATTCAACATCTGTTCCTTTAAATTTCTTAATAACTTTCTTGATAGCTTGTTTTTCAATGAAATTTAAACAATCACTATCTTCTAATGCAACTTTATCTAATGCATAGTAAGTAGCTTTTAACATTTCTCTAACATCATATTGAGATCCATAAACTTCTGGAACTGCTCTATCAATATTAAGTAATGTGTATGCTGCTTCCATACCTGTTCTAATTGAATATTCAGTAGTGAAAATTGTATCACGTGGAGTTTCTGCAAATTGTCCAACGAATGCAAAGTTAACTGCACCATGTGGAACAACAAGTGGTCTATCTTCATTTTTACGTGGCATAAAGAATGCATTAATATAAGGCATATAACATGTTGTTGTATTACATCTCTTTTCTGCCATTTCTTTAATCTTTGTGACTGGAGCACCAATATGGTATAACCATTCTTCACAAACTTCTGCACCTGTACAATCTTTCATTGCTTTTTTAACATAATTTCCAGGTTTAACTGTATTTAATGAATATAACCAAACTAATACACTACCTTCTTTTTGAGCTTTGAATTGAGGTTGTCTATTAATTGTCCAAGATAAATACCAATTGTCTTTACTATCTTTAACAGTAACAATACCACCAGTAGTAACTTTTCCAGCACGTGGATCTCTCTTACAAATTTTCTTAATTAATTGGATAATTTCTTCATCACTAGTTTCAACAGTAGCACTCATCCAGTTTGTTAAATCAGGACGTGAAGTGAATTTTTCTGGGTTACCAAATGATCCATCTTGATCTTGAACTTTGATATTGTTCCATAAATCCCAAGACTCTCCACGATTTGCAACAATACCAGTAAGATCAGGAGCAGTATTTTGATCACCATAACAACTTGAGTCAACTGGACAACCATTAGTAATGATAACTAAATCACTTTCTAATAAATCAATCTTGTTTTCGACACCATCTTTTTTATAAACAATTGCTTTAGCAACTTTTTTATCTTTATCGATATTGAATAAGACATTTTTACAATCCATACCGAATTCAACTTTAACACCTTTTTCTTGTAACCATTTTTGAAGTGGTAAAATCATTGATTCATATTGATTGTATTTTGTAAATCTTAATGCACTGAAATTTGGTAATCCATCAATATGGTGAACATATCTACATAAATATCTCTTCATTTCAAGAGCACTTGATGTTTTTTGGAATGCAAACATTGTTTGCCAATAAATCCAGAAATTGCTATTGAAGAAATGATCATCTAAAATATCTTCAATTGTTTTATCTTCTAATTCTTTTTCTTGAGTAAGATATAATTTTAATAATTGTTTGCTTGCTTCTCTATCAAGAGTAAATTTATCTTGAGTATTAGCGTTTTCACCTCTATTTAATGTAACTCTACATAAAGAATAGTTAGGATCTTTTTTATTTAAATAGTAATAATAATCTAAAACACTCATTGATGGATCTTCATATGAAGGAATATCTTTATACATATCCCACATACATTCAAAATGGTTATCCATTTCTCTTCCACCTCTCATGTAGAAGCCTTTATTTAAAACTTCAAGACCATCACAACATCCACCAGTAACAGGTTGTTTTTCTAAAATGTGGATGTGTTCGCCTTTCATTTGACCATCTCTAACAAGATAGAATGCTGCACTTAATCCTGCTAAACCACCACCAATAATATAAGCAGATTTATTATCTACTCCTTCTGGTTTTTTAGGATGTGCAAATGCTTCATAAGTTCCTTTATCGTAATACATATTTATTTCCTCCGTATCTTTTCTATACCTATATTTTATGGATTTTATAAATAATGTATTTAGACAAAAAGTGTAAAATATATAAAATTTAGACACTTTCAAAAAAATGTATAAAAAATTAATTTTATACATTTAATATTCATCGTACCGAGCAATTTCTCGTTGAACTTCCCAAAAACTTTTTCCATCAAATATTTTAGCATTTAAAAATATTGGTTTTACATCTTCAGGATCATCGCCCCAAATATCAATAACTGTTGAATAATCAACAACATCGTTATTTTCAATCATTCTTGATGTCCATATTTCACCATTTTCTTTTTTATGGATAATTGATCTATATTTATTAACCCAAAAATGAAATTTATCATTATTTTCAAAATCATAAACACCTTCACACCAATAAGTATAACCATTTAAATATAATGTTGCTTCCATATTAAACCAACCACTAATTAAAAAATCTTCTAAATCAGCATTTATCATACAATTCAAACTCCTTTAAATATTTTTTATATTTTTCTTTAATTATTGAATTATCTTTTATTCTTACTGGTTTATCTCTTTTTAAACCTTTAAATAAATGAAAATGTACAATATTGGTTTCTCTATCATTATTATTTAAATTAGGTTCAGGATGGTAAGCGATTTCTATAATTGGCATACCTTTTTCATCGAAAAATCTCATTTCATGTAAAGTTACTCCATCGTCTTTTAATTTTGCATAAATAGCATTAGGAGAATGCGATAACTCTGGTAAAGAGTGATTATTTTTTAAACCTGCTAATATTTTAACACCAGTTTTAGTAACTTTTATAATTTTGTAATCGTCAGTTGTAACAAAACCACACTTTACAATCGCACCTCTAGAGGACATCTGGATTTACCTCCAAATTTTCCCAATTAAATATACTTGGTTGCCAATAAACGTGATATTTATCATCATTTCCAAATGAATTTTTATAACCAATAAAACAAACATCATCATCCATTCCACTTATCTTATTTCCAACACAAATCACTTTTGAATTTGGAAATCTTCTTCTCATTTCTTTATATCCATTTAAAAATAATGCATTGCATTCAATATTATCTATTCCTAAAGTCGATATCATTAAAACACATCCATCTTCAATCCCAGAAAAACAAATATCATAAGTATCTTCATCTACCCATCCAACAGTTACAATTACATTTAAGTAACCATTTGATTGTAACCACACTCCGCTCCATCTATTTTTAAATGTAGCGTCAATAATTTGAGCTTCAGACATTTCTGTATGCATACTAAAATCTAAAGTAGATGCGGCATAATATCTAGAAACTTTTTCTAAGGTTTTAAATGGGTTATTATAATATCTTTCTAATACATTATCATATTTAAAACAATGAATGATTTTATTATTGGATTTTTCATCTTTTAGAGATATGTTTCCTATACTGATTAACCATTTCCCATTATTTAAATTAGAAATATCAATATTGGATTTTTTAACGTATGGTATTCCATATTTATCTTTTGGCCAATTTTTAGGAATTGGTCTTATTAATTTTGTAAATTCTTTTTTATTATATTTTGGCATAAAGCCCTCCTTTTAATAATTTATTAAGAGAATCATATAATAAAAATTGTGAGGAATCATTATACGATTCTAATAATCGAAAAAATATAAATTTAAAGCTGATATTCATCATACCAAGCAATTTCTTGCTCAACTTCCCGAAAGCTTTTTCCATCAAATATTTTTGAGTTAAGAAAAATAGGTTTTATTTCTTCTGAACTTTCTCCCCAAAGATCAAGTGCAACAGAATAATCAACTACATCGTTATTTTCAATCATTCTTGAAGTCCATATGTCACCATCCTCATCTTTATGAATTATTGATTTATATCGATATACCCAAAAATGAAATTTTTTATCTCGATTTATATTGTAACTACCTTCACACCAATAAGTATATCCATTTAAATATAATGTAGATTCGCTATACCAACCTGATGATAAAAAATCTTCTAAATTTCCATTAATCATATAAATCAAACTCCTTTAAATAAGTTTTGTATTTTTCTTTAGTTGCTTTATCCATAATTATTGCATCATCTCTATTTAAATTTTTGTCATAATAATGAAAATGCAGCACATTTTCATTCCTGTCTTTATTATTTAAATTTGGCTCAGGATGAAATCCAATTTCAAAATATGCTTTTGAATCTTCACCAAAAAATCTCATCTCATGTAATGTTAAACCATCCTTCTTCAATTTTACATAAATTGAATTAGGTGAATGAGAAATTTCAGGTAATGAATGATTCCCATTCATGCCTTCTAATATTTTTGCTCCACTTTCTAAAATTTTCACAGTTATATATGCATCCATAGGAACATAGCCTAATTTAGCAACTGCACCTCTAGAGGACATTAAATTTTCCTCCGTAAAAATTTAGGAAAATTAAAAATAATTTGTTTTTTGTCATTAAATAAAATCTCCTTTTTAATTAGTTTGATTTTCCTAGAAAATTTCATATAATAATAATTGTGAGGAATCATTATATGATTCTAAAGGCGATATCAAAATCATAAAGGTTTCGCCTTTTTTTATTTTGAAAAATAATTAAATTCCAATAAAACATTTTGAAACATTAATTATTTGTTTCATTATAAAACGTTTTTATTTAAGTTTAAAGGTTTTAAAGGCGTAATTTATAAAGATGTGGATACATAATAAAA
>CAVKZU010000096.1:0-8439 GCA_963660725.1 Lachnospiraceae bacterium
ATCTTCATCATAAAAAGAACAAAATATTTTTTCTTTTGTTTTCTTATTGATTAAAATAATTAAATCTTTTTTATCTCTTAAATATAAAAAAATTCGCTTGAATTAAGATTTATTTCATCAAGACTCTCTATTAGAAAAATACATTTATTAATTTTTTCATCATATGTAATTCCATCATCATAATTAAATTTATAATAAGAACTCATAAGTTTAAATAGTTTATCACTATAAACATCATATTTAAGATTATAATAATCTTTCATTTTTATTAAAAAAGTATAATCTTTTATGTTATTTACAAGTATTGGTGTATCAATAGACATTAATTTTTCTAATAGACAAGTTTCCATAATTATTTAAATTCCCTTGTAGCTTTAATTGCAACACTCCATTTATGATCGATTTTTTTAACTTCTTCCATATCCATTTTAGGTTTAAAAGTTTTTTGAATATTGTTAATTTTTGAGATTTCATCAATATCTTTCCAATATCCACTATTTAACCCTGCAAGATAAGCAACACCTAAAGAGGTAGTTTCTAAATTTCTAGGCAAAATAACTTCTTTATTTAAAATATCTGCTTGGAATTGCATTAAGTAATCATTACTTGTTGCGCCTCCATCAACTTTAACTTTATTGATATCATTTTTACAAGTTTCAGCAATTAATTTAATAACATCTTTTGTTTGAAGTGCAATGGAATTTAAAGTTGCTCTAATAAAATGTTCTTTTGTAGTAGCTCTAGTTAATCCAAATACTGCACCTCTACAATTATCATCCCAATAAGGAGCACCAAGTCCAACAAATGCTGGAACAACATAAACTCCTAAAGAATCTTCAACTCTTGTAGCGTAATTTTCACTTTCTTTTGCACTTTTTATCATACGCATTTCATCTCTTAACCATTGGATAGCACTTCCTCCAACGAAAACACTTCCTTCTAATGCGTATATAGTTTTTCCATTAATTCTACATCCAATTGTAGTAATTAACCCATTATTTTCAATAATCGGTTTGTCCCCAATATTCATTAAAACGAAACATCCGGTACCATAAGTAGCTTTAATATCACCAACATTTAAACAATTTTGTCCAAATAAAGCAGCTTGTTGGTCACCTGCAACTCCACAAATTTTTAGATCATCTTTTAAAAAACTTGCATAGCCAAAAAATGAACTAGAATCACAAACTTCTGGAAGCATAATACGTGGAATATTAAATAATTTTAATAAATCATCATCATATTCATTAGTATTAATATTATATAACATTGTTCTTGAAGCATTAGTAGCATCAATTTTAAAAATACGATTTCTAGAAAGTTTATACATAATCCATGTATCAACCGTTCCAAACATTAATTCACCATTTTCTGCTCTTTTTTGACCATCAGGAATAGCATCTAAAATAAATCTAATTTTAGAAGCACTAAAATATGGGTTAATAATTAATCCAGTTTTTTGATGAACCATTTCTTCTTTATCTTTAATTGCATCACAAATAGGAGCACTTTGACGTGATTGCCACACTAAAGCATTATAAACTGGCATTCCAGTTTTTTTATCCCAAACAATAGTAGTTTCTCTTTGATTTGTAATTCCAATACAATCAATATCATCGTAATAAAGATTTGTTTTTGCAAGCAAATCATTAATAACATTTAAAACTGATAACCAAATATCAATAGCGTTTTGTTCAACCCATCCATCATGAGGAAAAAGACATTGAACTTCTTGTTGAGATTTATAAAAAATATTACCTTCTTTATCAATTAAAGAAGCTCTTGTTGAAGTTGTACCTTGGTCAATTGCTAAAACATATTTCATAATTATTTCCCCTTCTTACTAAAAAGTAATTGTAAATTATTAATTTTTGTATCGTCATTTGAGAATAAATTCTTAATATATAATTTCAAGAATTTCTTACTCATCTTATATACAATATTTTTCTTTTTTTCGTCCATTTTGTCAAATTCTGATGAAAATATATGTCCATGTAAGATAAAGTCTTTAACAATTTCTCCTAATGTATTTCGATCATTTAAATCAACAAAAGTAAATATAAAATCAGTCATTTCTTTAATATAATTTTCATCATAACTATAAAACCAATCATTAATAGTTAATTTAAAAGCATTTGAGAATGGAGTTAAATTGGAAACTTCTAAAGTCTTAGTTAAATTATTACTTCTATCAAGATTCCACGTTAATAAATCATGAGCGAATACCCCAATTTTTGTAGATGGAATAATTTTATAGTTATTACTCGTATCAAATAAAACACCTACAATATCATCATTTGGGACTATTTTTAATATCTTATCTTTATATTTTTCGTAATCAAATTTATCGTTTTTAAATCCAGGACCATCAAGATTATAGACAAACGAAATTCTTTCTTTTAATTCTTCTGGACTATTAAAGAATGAATAATATGCTAAATTTCCACCTTTAGAATGTCCTGAAATAATAAATTTACCTCTTAGTTTCTTTGCAACTTTTTCAACATATAATTCAGCACATTTTTGAGCAGGAATAACATCCATTAATGCCATATTGAAATCTTCTTTCCATCCAGCAATTGTATTATCAGTTCCTCTAAAAACTATTATCGTAGTTTTTCCTAATCGATATGTTGTTGCAAAAAATTGTGCGTCTTTTTCTTTAGAAAAATGATTCATTACATGACCAAATTTTAAATTTTTGTAACGTTCACATTTAAAAAATTGCTCAATAAAATTACTATATTCATTTCCGGGAGTTAAAAAAGGTTCTGCTAAAATCTTATAATCTTTTTTATCATCAAAAATCTTAAAATCGAAAAATTTATTTTCCATTTTAGGATTAAATTTAGGTGAATTAATAAATGCACAATAAGAAAGACAATTTAAAATTAAGATATCCGTTTCACAAAATGGAAGTTCATCAACACTTTTATTTCCATTATATTTTAAAAATGTCTTGATTATTGCCACTATTTAATCTCCTTGGTAGCAATAATATCAATGCCAGTATCAAAAATATTTTTAATTAAAACTTGATGATAAGAAATAGGAGCATCTATTCTTAATTTATTAATTTCTTCCATTACTTTAAACATTAAATTCTTACTAATAGCACCAGATGTTTTACAAGGGCAAACTAAAGAATCTCTATTACTAACTTTAAAGGTAGAAGTAATCATTCTAGTAGGATTCGTTAATTCTTGAATGACATAAGCTTTTCCACGAGGACAATTATTTCCAGTTATATTATCTCCATCAACATGAATATGACATCCTTTAGGACAAACAATACAAATAAAATCTTTAATCATAATTATTTGATCTCCTCTATTTCAATACTAATATTATCAAAAGATTTAAAATCAACATCTTTTAATTTAATTTTAACCATTTCGGAAGGTATTAAATCTAATTTCATAATCTTTTTAATAACTTCATCATTATTTTTAATATATAAATATGATTTTTTAATAGGTTTTTTAACTCTAAAAGAGAATTCAACTTCATTTAAAGAATCAGTTACTTCAATATGATTTGGTAATAAATATCCTAAAAGTTGATTATGAGAAGTTTTTAAATCTTTGATAACTTCTTTTCTTCCATTAATAATTAAACTAGCAGCATTTCTACCTGCTATTTCAGCTTCTTCAACAACATAATCTACTAAATCATGGACATGTAATACATTTCCACAACTAAAAACACCAGGAATAGAAGTTTCTAAATTTTGATTAACTTCACAGCCTTTAGTATTTCTATATAATTTGCATCCAGCGTTTTGTAATAAAACATTGAACGGATATAAACCAACTGATAAAAGTAAAGTATCACATTTAATAAAAGTTTCATGTCCTTCAATCGGTTTTAAATTATCATCAACATCACAAATTGTAATACCTTCAAGTTGATTTTTACCATGAATCTTAGTAACAGTATTATGTAATCTTAAAGGAATATTAAAATCATTTAAACATTGAACAATATTACGATTCAATCCATTTGAATAAGGCATAAGTTCACTAACACCAATGACTTTAGCACCTTCTAAAGTCATACGTCTTGCCATAATTAATCCAATATCGCCACTTCCTAAAATATAGACATTTTTACCAACTAAATATCCATCTAAATTTAAATATTTTTGAGCAAGTCCTGCTGTAAAAACTCCATTTGGTCTTTCTCCAGGTAAAGCAATTTGTCCAGCAGTTCTTTCATTACATCCTGCAGCATAAATAATTGCTTTTGCTTTACAAGTAACAATTCCTTCTTGTTCATTACAATAAGTTAATTCTAAATCTTTATTTAAATCAATAACTTGGGTATTTAATTTATAATCAATGCCTCTTTCTTTAATTTCTTCAATAAAACGATGCGCAAATTCAGGACCAGTTAATTCTTCTTTAAAATAATGAAGTCCAAATCCATTATGAATACATTGATTTAAAATACCACCAAGTTCACTCATTCTTTCAATAATTACAATATCTTTTACCCCATTATCAAAGGCACTTTTTGCAGCACTTAATCCAGCACTACCTCCACCAATAACAATTAAATCATGATATATCATAATTATTCTCCTTTACTTGGAAACTTTAAAACATTGCTTCCATCATTACTATATTTAATATCTTTAATTTCTTTATGAAGTTCTCTTGCTAAAATTCTACAAACTTCTTCTTGGCAGAATGTTCCTTGACACATTCCAAATCCAGAACGAACTCTTTTTTTAACACCTTTTACGGTTGTTGCACCACAATTTCTATTAATACAATCAACAATTTCTGCTTCACTTACTTTTTCACATCTACAAACTAAATGACCATATTTTGGATTTTCTTTAATCAATTCATTAAATTCTTCATTTGTTGAATGTTTTAAAGAATGATGTTTTTTAATATAAGGATTAAATTTTAAATTATCTTTTAAGCTTAATCTTTCTTTAATTAAATTTGCAACATATTCTCCAATTGCAGGAGATGATGCAAGACCTGGAGACATAATACCAATTGAATTAAAGAAAAGTGGATTCTTTTTACTTTCTTCAATTAAAAAATCATCACTAGTAGGATTTGCTCTTACACCAGCAAAATATCTAATAGAATTTTCTAAAGGTAAATTTTTAATTAATTTTTGAGCACTTTCTTTAACTTTACTAATAGTAATCGGATCAGTTGATGTATCTTCTTTTTCACTAACTTCATTACTTGGACCAATAATATAATTAAATGAAGTTGTAGGTGAAATTAAAACACCTTTACCAACCTTTGTAGGACACATAAATAATGTTCTTTTTACCCAATTATCATTAAAATGGTTAAGTAAAATATATTCCCCTTTTCTAGGAGTAATTGTTAAATCATTATCTTCTATTAAAGAATAAATTTCTTTCCCATATACCCCACTTGAATTAACAACTGCTTTTGATAAAAATTCATCTTTTTCAGTAATGATTTTATATAAATCGTTTTCTTTTTTAATATGAGTAACTTTAGAATTTAATTTTAATTCCACTCCGTTATCCATTGCGTTTTCCATTGCACCAACGCAAAGTCTAAATGGATTAACAATTCCACTATCTTTACAATATAAAGCAAATTTACATTCTTCGTTCAAACTTGGTTCCATTTCATGAATTTCTTTACTTTCTAAAATTCTAGCATCTACTCCATTTTCTTTCGCTCTTTCAAGCAATCCTAATAATGTTTTTAAATCTTCATCATTAAATCCAATTGTTAAACTACCATTTCTAATAAAATCACAATCAAGTTCTTCACAAACTTGTCCCATCATTTTATTACCTAAAACATTAAAATACGCTTTTCTTGTTCCTGGCTTTGGATCGTATCCACTATGAACTATCGCACTATTTGCGTTAGTAGTTTCATCTCCAACATCATTATTTTTCTCTAATACTAAAAAATTTCCTTCATATCTTGAAAGATTACGAGCAATAAAGCTACCAATAACTCCTGCTCCAATAATTACACAATCATAAATTTTACTCATATTATTTTTTCCTATTTATTGAATCTTCTTTATTAAATTTTTCCCCATGAAATCTTTTATGTAACTTATCTAAATTATATTGAGCTACTTCTTCTAAAGTAATTCCAAGACCACTTGCAGTTTCTGCAACATACCATAAAACATCCCCAAGCTCATCTTTTAAATGTTCTTTATCTAGTTCATGTCCTTGATATTTGTATTTTTTTACAATATCGCAACATTCTCCACTTTCTCCAGCAAGTCCTAAAACACCATTAGTAATCATATCTTTCTTACCTTCTTCAGAAATCAAATTATAAGCGTGTTTTTGATATTCATTAAAACTTAATTTTTCACTCATTTTTAATCCTCTAATGTATCTTTAATTTTTGAAACTAACTTTTTAACATTATCCATATCTTTATCTTTTAATGAACTTGTAAAAGAAAAACTTTCTTCTAGTACAATCATATTTTTCATTTGACTAAAAATTTCTTTAGATAATTTCATACTTTGAGGAGCCCAACTACCATTTTCAACAATTGCAACTACTCTATTTTGTAAATTATGATATTTTAAATCTAATAAATATTCTTCAAGTGGTGTAAATATTCCTAAATTATATGTAGAAGCACAAATAACTAAATGTGAATATTTAAAACTTTCACTAACAATATATGATTTATCTGTTTTACTTGAATCAATAATTTTAATATTTTTAACACCTAATAAAGCAAGCTCATCAGCGATTACATTACTAGCAATTTCACTATGTCCATAAATACTTCCATAAACAATTAAAACACCTTTAATTTCACTTTCATATTTACTCCATTTATCATAAAAAGAAATAATATAATCTAAATCTTCTTTCCAAATAGGACCATGAAGTGGACAAATATTTTTAATTTCTACTTTGCTTGCTTTTTTTAATAAACTTTGAACTTGTAATCCATATTTACCAACAATATTAGTGTAGTATCTTCTTGCCTCTTCTAAATATCTTTCTTTAAAATCTTCTTTATTAGTAAAAATATTCCCATCAAGTGTTCCAAATGTTCCAAAAGCATCTGCACTAAATAAAGTTTTAGTAAAACTATCATAAGTAACCATAACTTCAGGCCAATGAACCATTGGAGCCATTAAAAAAGTTAAGTTATGTTTTCCTAAAGATAAAGAATCACCTTCTTTTACAATTAAAGGATCTTTTAATTCAAATCCTTCAAAATTAAAAAACATTTCTTTTGCTTTACTAGTTAAAACTACTTTTACATCAGGGTATTTTTCTAAAACCATTACTAATGAAGCACTATGATCACATTCCATGTGATTAATTACAACATAATCTAATTTTCTAGAACCTAAAATTTCTTCCAATTTCTTGAAAAAAACCTCTTCAATAGATTTATCTGCAGTATCTAAAAGACAAGTTTTTTCATCTAAAATAATATAAGAATTATAACTAACTCCATTAGGTATTGGGTATACATTTTCGAAGAGTTCTAATCTTCTATCGCTACTTCCTAAATAGTAAGTATCATCAATTATCAATTTTTTTGAATACATATTTTTTCCTCTTAAAATATTATAAATCAAAAGCTTAAATACTTAAATATTTAATAAATGATTAAGCATTAAAAATCATAAAAATTGTGTTTAAAAAATAATTTAAGTTATAATATAAAAAAGGAGATAGAAATTAATGGAATTAAAATTATTAAAATGTAAATCTTGTGGAAAGATCGTTGAAAGATTACCTGGAACTCATGGATGTGCAACTGTTTGCTGTGGCTCTCCAATGGTAGAATTAACTGCAAATTCTCAAGAAGCTTCTTTAGAAAAACATGTTCCTGTTGTTATTGTAGATGGCAATCATGTTCATGTTCAAGTTGGAAGTGTTGAACATCCAATGATGGAAGAACACCATATTCAATTTATTTATTTAGTTACTGATAAAGCAACTCATAGAGTTGATTTAACTCCAGGAAATAAACCTGTTGCAGATTTCTATATTGAAAACGAAAAACCATTAAAAGTTTACGAATATTGTAATCTTCATGGTCTTTGGGTTAAAGAACTTTAATTAAAATAATTGATCCAAATTATATTTTCTATTGAAATTTATTTCATTTTTTGATAATATAATTTGGCTATGGCGAAATTGGAGAAGCGGTTAACTCACTTGGCTGTGAACCAAGCATTCACCGGTTCGATCCCGGTATTTCGCCCCATACTTAAAATTAACACGATAAATATCGTGTTTTTTTATTACTTATAAATCGAGTAGAAAGTGAAAAGTAAACTTTTCCGCTTCCTCTCACACCACCCTACGTACGGTCTTCCGTATAAGGCGGTTTAAATAAACATTCTATGCTATCGGTTTAAGATAGTACTCAAGAGGATTTAAAAGTCCTCTTTTCTTTAGTCGCTCATTAGTTATCGACCTTT
>CAVKZU010000097.1:0-15067 GCA_963660725.1 Lachnospiraceae bacterium
TTCTTCAAAATCTAATCCATGCATTTGATAATCTTCTTTGTTGCCTACAGGAATAGATAAAATCGATTTATAACTAATTCCAAGTAGAGAACCACTACAAATAACATCATATTTTTTTGATTCATTAAAAGATTTTAATGAAGTACAAATTTCTGGATATTCTTGGATTTCATCAAAAAGAATTAATGTTTCATTTTCTATAAATTTTTTTGATGAATCGATATTAGAAATTTCTTTTATTATTGAATCAAAAGTATTAGATTCTGATGCAATAGCTTTATATTTTGTTTCGAGAAAGAAATTTATTTCAATAAAAGATTTATAAGTTTTTCCTAATTCTCTAATAGAATGAGTTTTTCCAATCTGTCTTGCTCCTTGTATAATTAAAGGCTTGTGATCTTTATCATTTTTCCATTCTTTTAAGAATTGATCTATTTTTCTTTCTAAATTGATGTATTCCATAAGATGATTTTACAAATTTTTAGAGCGAAATTCAATTAAAATTTCAAATTTTTAGAGCCAATATTTATATAATTTTACAAATTTTTAGAGCGAATCTTGAATGATTTTACAAATTTTTAGAGCGAATCTTTATAAGACTTTACACCTTTTTAGAGCGTATTTATTTATCACTTTTGCTAAACTTTTTTAAAATTAATTGATAAATATGCATCTTTTATAAAATTAAATGTTGTAATTTATATTCTTTAAGTGTAAAAATAAGATATGAACAAAGAAAACTTAATAAATAATATAGATAAATTACATACTACAAAACTTGGAAGAGAAAGAGTAATTGATAATTTATGTTTAGACTACAAAACGGATGTAACAAGTTTTATTAAAAACATAATCCTTAAAGATGATATAGAATTATTTAAAAAAGGTAGTAATTATTATGTTAAAAATTATGATTATATAATTACTATTAATTCTAGAACATTTACTATTATTACAGCACATTTAATACATATTTCATAATTTGTATAATGGAAATAATTACTAATTTTTATTAAAATATATGTATTAATTATTGAGGTTAAAAATGGAAATTAATAAAACTTTAGAAAATGAATTTGAATTAACTGAAACACAAGTTAAAAATACAATTGAATTAATTGATAATGGATCTACCATCCCTTTTATTGCAAGATATAGAAAAGAAGTTACTGGTAATATTGATGACCATACTTTAAGAGATTTCTTTGATAGATTAACTTATCTTAGAAATTTAAATGAAAGAGTAGAAGCAGTTATTAAATTAATTGATGAACAAGGTAAACTTACTGATGAACTTAAAAATGATTTAGAAAACGCTAAAACATTAAGTGAAGTTGAAGATTTATATAGACCATATAAACAAAAAAGAAAAACAAGAGCAAGTATTGCTAAAGAAAAAGGTCTTGAACCAGTTGCAATTACTTTAAAAAATAACGTTAAAAAAGATGATTTTAATGCATATTTAGAAGAATTTATTAATGAAGAAAAGAAAGTTAATACAATTGAAGATGTATTAAATGGTGCAAAAGATATTATTGCAGAAGAGATTAGTGATGAAGCTAAATATAGAAAGTATATTAAAGATCAAATTGAAAAATATGGATTCTTATTATCTAAAGAAAAGCAAAAAGATGAAAAAGATACATATGGAACATATGCTGGTTTTAAATCTTTAATCTCTAAACTTAAACCATATCAAATTTTAGCAATCTTTAGAGGTGAAAAAGAAAAATGTTTAAGTGTTTCTTTAGATTATGATAAAGAAAGAATTAAAAATTATATTTTATTTAATTACCAAAAGAATAGATATTTAGATATTTTTAAAGATATTGTAGATGACGCTTTAACTCGTCTTATTTTACCAAGTGTTGAAAATGAAATTTATGGTAATTTATTCCTTCTTGCAGAAGATAAATCTTTAGAAGTATTTAAAAAGAATTTAAAAGAATTATTACTTTATCCACCATTAAAAGATAAAGATATTTTAAGTATTGATCCAGGATTTAGAACTGGTTGTAAATACGCTTTAGTATCTAAAAATGGAATTCCTTTAGAAATAGGGGTTATAAATATTACTGCAAATTCTAAATCCCAAGTTGAAGAAGGCAAAAAAGTTATTCTTTCTTTAATTAAAAAATATAATCTTGAATATGTTGCAATTGGAAATGGTACCGCATCAAGAGAAAGTGAAGCAGTTGTTTCTTCTTTAATTAAAGAAAATAAATTATCTACTAAAATCTTTATTGTTAATGAAAGTGGGGCAAGTGTTTATAGTGCAAGTGCATTAGGCGAAAAAGAATTTCCAAATTTAACAGTTGAAAAAAGAAGTGCAATTTCTTTAGCTCGTAGAGTCATTGATCCTTTAGCAGAACTCTGTAAAATTGAACCAAAAGCAATTGGAGTTGGACAATATCAACATGATTTAAATCAAACAAGACTTAACGAAACTTTAAAAGGAGTTGTTGAAGATTCTGTTAATGAAGTTGGGGTTAAATTAAATACCGCAAGTGTTTCATTACTTTCTTATGTTTCAGGAATTAATTCAACAATTGCTAATAATATTTATGATCATTTAAAAGAAAATGGACCATTTAAAAATAGAGAAGAACTTAAAAAAGTTAAAAAACTTGGACCTAAAGCATATGAACAATGCGCAGGATTTTTACGAATTGAAGATGGAAGTGAACCATTAGATAATACAGGAATCCATCCAGAAAGTTATAAAATTGCAAAAGCATTAATTAAAGAAATTAAATTAGATTTAATTAATGATGATAAAGAAACTAGAATTAATAAGTTAGATTCATTAGATAAAAAGAAATTCTTAGAAAATAATGAAGTTGGTAAAGAAACTTTAGATGATATTATTGATGAACTTAAAAATCCAGGAAGAGATATTAGAGATAAACTTGAACTTGTAGAACTTAATAATGATGTTAAAGATATTAATGATTTAAAAGTAGGTATGATTTTAAATGGTACAATCCGTAATATTATGGATTTTGGAATGTTTATTGATATTAATGTCCATCAAGACGCATTATGTCATATCAGTGAAGTAAGTAAAAACTATGTAAGTAATATTTATGATTTATATAATATAAATGACATAGTTAAAGTTAAAGTTATTTCAGTAGATATTCAAAAAAGAAGAATTGGAGTATCTTTAAAACAAGTTAATAATTAATTTTTATATAAAATAGGAGAAAATTATGGAAGAATTAAGTTTTAAAAATCATTATGGGGATACCTTATATGGTTCTAAATGGGTAATTGATAATCCTCAAAAAATCTTAATTATTGTAACAGGTATGGCAGAACATAGTGAACGTTACGATGATTTTGCAAAATTTTTAAATAATAATGGGATTGCAGTTTATTCTTTAGATCATTATGGACAAGGCAAAAATAAAGGTGATATGAATCCTGGAGAAGATTATTTTTTCAAAATGCAAGAAACTATTAAAGAATTTGCAGGATTATTAAAAGAACAATTTGATTTACCTTTATATTTACTTGCACATTCAATGGGTAGTTTTGTAACTCAAGGATATATTGAAAAATATAGTAACACTATTGATAAAGTAGTAATTATGGGTTCAAATGGACCTACTCCACTTTTTAAAATGGGAAAAGCTTTAACTTCAGTTTGTGTAACAAAGAAAAATTACGATAAAAAAGCAGGATTTTTACATTCTTTATCACTTGGAGCATACGAAAAAACTGTTAAAGGAGAAGCATCTAACAACGCTTGGATTTCATATAATAAAGATAATGTTATTAATTATGATAATGATCCTTTATGTGGAGTTAAACCTACAAATGGATTCTATAAAGAATTTATGAAAGGCTTAGCAAGTATCCAAAATCCTAAAAACGTTAAAAATATTCGTAAAGATTTACCAATTTTACTTGTAGCAGGTGAAGATGATCCAGTTGGTAATAATGGAAAAGGTGTTAAAAAATTATTAAATCTTTATTCTAAATATGATTTAAACGTTAAGATGATTTTATATAAAAATATGAAACATGAAATTTTAAATGAAAAAGATCATGATAAGGTTTATAAAGATATCTTAAATTTCTTTGATAAATAATATTTAAAAGAGGTAGACGTATTTGTTTATCTCTTTTTTAAAACTTGGGAACTGTTGAAAAAAATTGGGAACTGATATATAATTATTTGTGAACTGGAGGTAATAATTATGAATCCAAATTTTTATAAAAAAGAAGCAAATGAATATTTAAAATTAAAGAAAGCAGAATGCTCACATATAGAATATAAAAAAAGTGAAAAACAATTAGATAAAATTTTAAAATCTATTTGTGCTTATGGAAATAATTACTATCAAAATGAATTCTCTTTTATTTATATTGGTGTTGAAGAGGAAGATAATGAAAATGAAAAATCTACACCAAAATTACCGATTATTGGAATTGAAGAAGGACGTTTAGAAATTGCAAAAAATGCAATAAAGTCTTTAAAGCCATATCTTTATCCTAATGTAAATTTTGAAATTTTAACGAATGAATTTGAAGGAAAATATTATTTGTTAATTGTTGTTGAAAAGCAAAATGGTGGACCTTTTCAAGTAAGTGATCGAGCTTTGCAAGATAAACGCTTTACAATTAAACCAGGTAGATATGTAAGAGTCGAAAGTGAGACAAGAATTGCAAAAATAAATGAAGAATATGAATTGTTAAGAAAATTTTCAAATTACCATTATTCTTCTGATTATAGCAATAAAGCAACTCTTGACGATTTAGATTACGATTATATGAGAGAATATTTAAAGTCTACAAGTGATAGATTATTAAGTGATTCATTATCAAAAAAAGAAATTGCTAATACATTAAAACTTTTTAGTGAAAATGAATTTACTACAAATAATGTTACAAATTTTGCTGTTTTAATGTTTTCTAATAAACCAGAGAAATTTATCCCTTATTCATATATTGAAATTATTACGGATACTTTAGGGAGTAAAAGTAGAATGGAAGCAAAAGATTTTAAAGGACCAATCTGGAAACAATATTATGCTGCTTTAAAATATATTGATGATACTTTTATTAGAACAATTACTTTAAGAGAAGATAATATTGCTAAAAATATAAAAATTAGCAATTTTCCATTTAAAGCAGTTGAAGAATTACTTGCAAATGCAATTGTACATAAAAATTACGAAGAAGAAAAAACAATTCAAGTTTATATAACTAATGAAGAAATTAACATTATTAATTACAATAAACCACTTCCTCCATTAACTCTTGAAGATTTAAATAATCGTGTTTTATTTAAAGAAAGAGATACTGTAAATCCAGAAATAAGAGATATGTTCAAAGAGTTAGGTATAATTGAAAGTTATGGAACTGGAATTGGAGAAGCTAAAAAAGCATGTGAATTAAATGGTTCAAAAAGTATTTATTATAAAATATTTGATGATAACTCTAATATTACTTCAGTATGTATTCCATGTAGTGAAAAATATTTAGAATTAACTAATCAAAATAATAAAAAAGATAATTTTTCTAATTCAAATGAAAATAAAATAGATACTAGTAAAATAATTAAAGATAGTAATTTTAGTTTAAATACTAAAAACAATTTAGATAAAATATTTATTTCTTTTAAAGATATGATTTTTTCTCCTAAAAATATTATTGAGTTGCTTAATGTATCCAAAAATACCGCTACTAACTATATTGATAAATTAAAAAACTTAAATTTACTAGATAAAATAGAAGGTCTTGGACAAAGTAAGTATAAATTTAAATAAAATCAAAATATACTCGATAAATAATATATTTTTAATCTTTAATTACAATTTTAAATTCGTTATAATATAAAAGCACTTAGGAGACAAAGATCGATGTTAAAAGATATTATTGTTTTTTCATTAACTTCAAACGTAGAACTCACTAAACAAGTTTGTGAAAATTTAGGGATCGAAGCTGGAGTTAGCGAAGTTAACCATTTCAAAGATGGTGAATGTATAGCGTTTTCAAAAAGCGATGTAAGAGGTAAGAAAGTTTATATTATTCAATCAACTTCTAAACCTGTTAATGACCGTATTATGGAAACATTAATTTTTATTGATGCAGTTAGAAGAGCTAATTGTAGAGAAGTTACTTTAATTATTCCTTATTATGGATACGCTAGACAAGATAGAATTGCTCATAAAAATGAACCAATTACTGCTAAGATGGTAGCTGATTTATTTTCACATAGCGGAGTTAAAAGAGTTATTACTTTAGAGTTACATACTCCTCAAATCCAAGGATTCTTTGGAGTTCCTGTTGATAACTTATCTCCATCCTCATTATTTGCTGAATATATTAAAGCAAGACTTAAAAATGATCCTGCATTTACTGGTAAAAATATTGCAATTGTTGCTCCAGATCATGGTGCATTACATAGAGCAAGAGATTTATCATTATATATTCCAAATACAAATTTAGTTGTTATCGATAAAAGAAGACCAAGACCAAATGTTGCTGAAATCACTAATGTTATGGGTGACATCAATGGCAAGATTTGTGTTATGATTGATGATATTATTGATACTGGTGGTACAATTTTAGCAGGTGCTAAAGTCTTAAAAGAAAAAGGTGCTAGAATGGTATTTATTTGTTGTTCCCATGCTTTATTTAATGGAGAAGCATTTAAAAATATGGAAGCAGCAGATTATGTTGATGAATGTATCGTAACAGATAGTGTTTATCATGAAGAATTTAAAGATAGTAAAAAAATCAAAGTTATCACTATTTCTAAGATGCTTAGTGATGTTATTGCAAGTCATGAATCTCATGAAGATATTGCAAGTGAATACACTAAATTCGCTTAATAATTATTAAATATTAGAAGGAGGGAAACCTCCTTTTTAATTTGTAATATTTAAATAATATTAATGCAATAAAATATTTCTTTGAAAAAAATTTTTAAGATTTATAATTATAAACATTGGAGGATAAAATTATGAAAAAAGGATTTTATGCTGGATTCGCTTTAATTGCTTTTTCATTTTGTGTCGCTACATCTTTAAATGTTAAAAATACAAATACAGTATTAGAAAGAGACACAGATTTAATTGTTTTAGCAAAAGAAGACGCATCTATTACAGATTTAAAAAAGGATATTGAATCATTAGTAGGTTTTAATTATAGAGTACTTTCTACCTATGAAGGAATCGCTAATGGATTAAGAATTAAGGTTAATTCAAATTACGTAAGTACTATTAAAATGTTAAATACTGTTGAATGTGCTTCAATTAATTCTTCTTTTGAAGTTAGTCAAGATACAGTAAGTGAATTCTATGATAGCGATAAATACTATACCGCTAGTGAAATTAAAAACGATAGTAAGGGTACAATGAATGTACCAGAAACTAGCAAAGAAGGAGAAGGTACTTTTTTAGCAGTTATTGATAATGGATTATTATTAAGCCATACAGCATTTACGGATTTAGATGCAACAACTCAAAAAAGAGTATCAAAATATGATATTTCAACTCGTATTCAAGCAAGTGGATTTAAAGGAGAAAAAGATATCGAAGATTGTTACTATAATAGTAAGATAGTTTATTATTATGATTATGGTAATAACGATAATGATGTTTATAGTGCATATGGAAGTCATGGAATGCATACTTCATCAACTGCAGTTGCAAATGGAGATTATAAAGGTATTGCTCCTAAAGCTCAACTTGCTTTCTTAAAGGTTGCTCAAGATTCTTCAAGTGGTAGTACAATTGATACTGATGCATGTATTAATGCATTTAATGATTGCTATTATTTAGGAGTAGACGCAATATCTTTTTCAATTGGTAGTGCATTAGATGAATCAGGCGATGAAGATATTATTACTATTTTAAATAGATTAAACGATAAAGGCGTAATCGTTAATGTTGCAGCAGGTAATGATGGAAAAGGAAATTGGAGTAGTACAGGAGCATACGCTAACTTTTTAACTGATCAAGTTGAAACTGGGGTTTTAGGAAGTTACGCTACTTATGATTCTACAACTGTTGTTGCAGCAGGTGTTTTAGATAGTGATTCAAGTGCTGATTCAGTTTTAACTGTTAATGGAACTTTAGTTACAGGATATGATCAATGTTTAAATAGAAAAACTTCATCAGGTGAAACAACTTTTTCACCTCAAAAACCATTCCATTCTTTAATTAAAGATGGAGATGATTCAATTGCATTAGAATACGTTGTTGTTCCAGGAATTGGAGAAACTAAAGATTATGATGGAATTGATGTTAAAGGAAAAATTGCATTAATTCAAAGAGGTGATATTACTTTCGTTCAAAAAATTAAAAATGCAATGTCTAAAGGTGCAGTTGCATGTATTATTGGAAATGGAGAAGGTTTAGGATCAAGTGCATATTTTGATTTAACTGAAATCAATTCAAATGTCATCCCTACTTATGGAGTTGGTCTTGAAATGTATAATTTCTTAAAAGAACAAGAAACAAAAGTAGTAGTTATTACAAAATCTCAAATGACTTCATTTTCTAGTGATGGTAATTTAGGAAATTTAACAATTAAACCTGAAATTTTATCACCAGGACAAAATATTGCTGGTGCAGTTAGTGATAATAAAATTAATAATCAATACCAATATTATGATGGTACTTCAATGGCAACACCTAACTATTCAGGAAGTGTTATGCTTGCTTTAGGTGAATATGAAGCAGAAGATGAGACTGATAGATTAGCATACGCAAGTACTTTAAAAAATAGATTTATGTCTACTGCTAACCCAGTTTTCCAAGGTGTTGATACTCCAACTAGTGTTAGAAGACAAGGTGCTGGTATGGTAGATGTTAAAGGTGCTATCAATACTAATGTTTACTTAAAAGGTACTAACGAAGAAACAAAAGTTGAACTTAAAAATAATGAAAATGTCCAAAAAGGTTTATTAGATTTTGATGTTACTTTTGTTAATGAAGATTTTGCTTCAAGAACATATACACCAACTTTATATGTTACAGTTCCAGAAACTGTTGAACTTGATAGTGAAACCTATCCAGATTATAAAGGTGTTAAATTCCAATCAACATCTCAAAGACTTGTTAAAAAGGTTGAATTATCAAAAGTTACTTTAGATGGAAGTTATGAACAAACTTATCATGTAAGTTATCAAATTCCTGAAAGTGAAGTAAAAGAAATATTAAATGATTTCCCAAATGGTATTCAAGTTGAAGGATACGTTATGTTTGAAGCAACTTCATCAAGTGATGAAGACTTATCAATCCCTTATTTAGGATTCTTAGGAGATTACACTAAAGGAGAAGTTGTTGAACCATTCCAATTTGAAAAAGAAGATGGTCAACTTTACGCAAGTGATTTATTAAATAGTGTTATGCAAGACAATTTAAGTTTAACTAACGCTAATTTCTCAAGTTTCTTTGGTGTTACGACTGGTGGATTAAATGCTATTTCAATGGAACCAATCTATAAACATCAAAAAGATCCTGCAAAAGAATATACTGCAATTAATGCTACTTTGGAAAGTGATGGTAAATACCATTTAAAAGCTGGTAATGAAGGAAGTGCTGATACTTTATATATTCAACAATTTGTTAATAGAAGTGTTAAAGATAACGTTATTACTTTAACAAATGCAGCAGGTAAAGTTGTTTTAACTGATCATATGTTTGATTTAGTTTATGCAGATGGAGATAGTGAAGTCCAACCATTAACAAAATCATTCTTACAAACTTCATTACTTACAAGTAGTAATGGATATATTGGATCTTCAAGAGCATATACTATTATTCCTTTAAAGAATAAAGCAGATAATCAATACTATGAAGATGGTAACTATACTTTAAAATTTGAATATACTTTAATGGATGGAAGTGTTCAAACTAAAGAATATGTATTAGAAATTTCATCTAGTAGTGAAGATTTCAGTGTTGAATCAATTGCATCAAGTAGTGATGAAAAAGAAGTAATTCTTAACTTTACTACTGATATGGCTAAAGTTACAATTGGAGATATTGAAGGTATTAAACGTAGTGCAAGATCATTTGCATTTACTAAGTCAGACCTTACTTTAAAGAATAATTCATATTCATTTAAAGCAGTTAGTGAATCATATACAGTTACTTATGGTTCAATTACAAGTGATTTTAGTACTGCAATTTGTTCATCATCTTTAACAGCTGGAGTTAATATTAAAATTACAAGTAAAACTAATAGTGACAATACAATTGGATTAACTATTGGAATCTATGATTCAATGGGTGGAGTTATTAGACTTAAAGATCCAATTACTGTTTCTTACTATTTAGGTAGCGATATTAGTGACGCTAAAGCATTTGATTCTAATGGTAATACCCTTGAATCTACATTTGATAATGGATATATTAAACTTAAAACTACTGATAAAAAGGTAACAATTTCATATACTGGTAAATTACCAGATAATTCAAATAAAGATACAAGTAGTGATTCTAACTCAGGATTAATTACTGGACTTGTTAGTGCATTAACTGTTTTAGTAGTTGTAGGAATTCTTGCTAGTTTATTAGTAATTAGAAGAAATAAGAAAAATTAAAAAATATGGAAAAGAAAAAGATTAGTTATAGAGAATTTATTAATGTTGGTAATGTAATTAGTTTTGCTATTATGGGGGCAATCTCCATAATAGCCTTTTTCATTTATTACTTCACTCATGAAAATGCAGGTGTTTTAAGAACAGTAGATTCTTTCTTTATTGGATTTATTGTTGCTTTAGGAGTTAGTTTATTTAGTGTTCTTACTCATTTTGGTGCATTTGATTTATTTGCAGTTGGATTTGCAAATATGATTAATGTTCATTTTAGAAGAGATTTTGAAGCTAAATACGATGGAGTAGTTGATTATCAAGAAAGAAAGAAGATTCAAAGACAAACTACAAGATTTAGATTTGTATCATATTTACTTGTTGCTTTAATTTTCTTTATTCTATATATTAGTGATTATTTTTTACACTATTATCCGTTAATTAATAAATAATTTAAATAGACCTAGTAATTAGGTCTATTTTCTTTAAAATAATGTCAATTAATTACTAAATATCTACTATTTATCAAGGCATTTTTAAAAGATATTAAGATAATATTAAGATTAGATTAATTCTTCTAAAACGAAACATTCTTTATGTAAAATTTATGCATTGTTAGAAGAATTAGTACATTAATCTTCTAGCGTTGGAGGATATTTAATTTATGAAAAAGAGAAAAATTAGTCTTTATTGTTTATCCGCATTAGCTGTATTTGGTACAGTTTGTGGTCTTACATCTTGTGGTGGTTCAGATAAACCTACTACAGATGATAGTTCTGCAATTGATGTTGGTAAACCTTCAAAGGTTGTTACTCTTGCAGATGGTTTCAAAGAAGAAGCTGCAAGTTCAAAATATTTTGCTGGTTATTTAGCAAATGATGATGGTACAATCGTTTCTATTAAGAGTGAATCAGTTGTTGAAGGTGGAACTTCAAAACATTTATACGCTTATGGTTTACCAGAAGGTTGGAAAACAGGTGTTACTGTCTTAAGAGATGGTAATGATGCTTCAAGTGAAGTTAAAGTTTCAGACGATGGTGTCTTAACATTCCCTAAAGTTGAAGAAGCTACAGTTTACACAGTTCAATTATTTGGTCTTGAAAGTGATGCTGATAACGCAAAAGCTGTTAGAAAATCATTAAGTGTTACAGTTGTTCCAGAAGGATCAGTTGCTAAAGATGGTTATTTCGATTATAGTAGTGCAGATGGTGAAGCTAGAACATCTATTACAGGTGTTGGTGAATCATTCTTATATGCAAATGGTGTTGCACCAGTTGTTACAACAAAACAAGGTGGTTACCAATTATATAGTAGTAGATTACACTCACCATTACTTGATACAGAAAACTATGTTCCAGGTTATGGTTATGGTGTTTTAACTTATGGTACAATTGATGCTCCAATGGCAGAAGAAAAAACTGAAGCATACAAAATGTTCTATCATGATCAATTTGATGCAACAGGTGATCAAGGTTCATTCAACTATTTAAATTCATCAGAAGCTACAGTTAGTGATTTATATTCATATATTAGTGCTTCATACTTCGCTTCAAACTTAAATGAAGAAATGACTTTAAGTGAATACCAAGCAAATCTTTCAAGATTTGATGCTCCAGAAGCTGTTAATCCAGATGCAAATGGTGCAAGTGATACATGGAAAATTTATGTTAGAGTTGGTGGAGCTGAAGATGGTGACAATGGTGTTACAAAAGGCTTAAGCTATAGAACAGCTAGTAAAGTTGAAAAAGTTGCTGCTTTTGATAAAACAGACATTAAACTTGAAGATTACTTAACTCCATTTAAATTATTAGCTACTCAATCAGTCGGTTGGTATAGAGGTAGAGAACAAGCTGGTGAATCAACATTAAATAGACAAATTAAAGGTTTTGCTGAATTCTATAACTCATCAGCAAGCTTAACTGAATTACCAAGTGATGAAGAATTTATGAGACAAGTTGGTGTTAGTATCGATCACTCAGATAACTCAATCACAATTAAATTCAATGGTAAAATTGCTCCAGACTATGCTGAATATCAAATTGATGGTTTATGGTCAAACCCAGTTTCAGAAGATTTCTTAAAAGCATTAGGTGATGGAAATGCTTTAAATGGTAGTAAAATTTATGGTATTTCAAAGGAAAGCTTAACACCATTAGATACAATTCTTTCTGTTGGTCCTTACTATACATGTGCTTATGAATCAAAGAAAACAATTGCATTTGCTAAAAACGAAGAATGGCCATTATGCAAAGATAAATATGGTAGAGATATGTACCAAATTGAAGGTGTCCATTTAAATATTAACAGTGCATTATCTACAAATGTTAATGAATATATTGAAAAATTCGAAGCAGGTTTAACAGATGTTTCAAATATTCCTACAGATTATTGGGATAAATATGTTTCTTCACCATTAAGAAAACCATACGTTGGTTCTTCAAACAATGGTAACATTTACCTCAATACATATGATAAGAAATTCTGGGAAACATCATTTGATACAAGCGCAGTTGCTGGAATCGATTCAACATATGAAGTTAAACCAGTTTTAAGTAACAATGACTTCTATAAAGGATTATTCGTTGGTATCGATAGACAAGCTCTTGCTGATTACTCACATGGTTATGTTTCATATGATTTACAACAACCAGTTGCTAAAGCAACTCCAAAAGCTGAATTGTTTTATAACTCAACATCAGCTCATAGTAGTGCATTAAAATCAGCATTTGGTAGTTCACTTGATGATGCAACAGCTTGGAAAGCAGAAGCTGCTGAATACTTCGAAAAAGCAATTGAAGAAGAATTAGCTGCAGGTCACTATACACTTGGAACTGAAGCTAGCCCAACAGAATTCTCATTCTCAATTACTTCAATTGATAGTGCTGCTAGAAACTTCTATTTCTCTAACTGGTCAGAAAACTGGAAAGATGCATTCGAATTAGCTGTTCAAACACACAGTGAAAATGGTAAAAACCCATGGGTTGGTTCAAGTGGCAAATCTTTAATTACATTAAATGTTGTTAAGAAAGATGTTCCACAAACTACATCAATGGTTAATGATATTATTTATAATGGTGTCCAAGCTGGTTCAACAGATGGTCAAAACGTTTACTCAATTACAGGTAACGCTTATGATACAGCTAACAACATTGATATCTATAAATCAAATAACAGTTCAGGATTCACATTAGGATTCGGTGGTGATACATCTAACATTTCAAGTGATATGTTATATGAAGGAAAATACTGGTCATTTGATTCATTATGGGCAGCTGCTAATGGTGGTGTCTTATTAGATGATGATGGTAAAGCTACAGATCCAGTTTCACTTGATAAAGCAAGTGCAACTTTTACTCCAGATGTTGCAAATAAATCATATAGAGTTACAATGCCAATCTCAGTTTTAGAAAAATACGTTTCTAATTTATCAGTAAAAACTGAAGATTATGATGGTGCTGATTATGATGCAATGGTTGATTGTGATTGGTCAGTTAAAGATGGTATGTTAACTGTTGAATTCGATGGTTTATCATGTATTGATGGTGATCCTCTTGGAGCTGAAGGACAACACATCTTATATGCTGAAGTTTCATATGATTTCACATATGGTGGCGAAAAATCAGCTAAGACTATCAGTTTCCAATTAAGTGTTGATAAAGCTTTCTAATTAATAATAATTAATTTAAAAAAAGTTTCATAAAAAGATAATAACCCTATATAATATATTATTGTATAGGGTTATATTTTGTATAAAAAGGAGGTTAAAAATGACTAAATATGTTATAAAGAGAATATTTTTAGCCCTCTGTGTTTGTTTTATCGTTTTATCTTTAACATACATTTTGATTGCATGTTTAAAAGTTGAAAAGGTAATTATGCCATCTCAAGCAGCAATGGCTGCATATTACGCAAGACAAGCACAAAGAGGATTCTTAATTGAGTCTAATAAAGTTCTTGAAGGCTTAGGCGATCCAATTTATTCTTATACACAAGGTTCAGGTACTAGTGCATTAAGTTTCTATTATTACCAAAGACCAGTTATGGATCGTTATATTTCTTGGCTTACTAGAATTTTCACTCAATGGGATTGGGGTGAATCATCAGCATTCCAAGCAGGTAGTAGTACAATTAGTATCTTAATGTCAAGATTACCAACTACAATTAAATTAAATGTTCTTAGTGTTATTGTTTCAGTTCCTTTAGGAATTGGACTTGGTGTTTTATGTGCACTTAAAAAAGGAAGCGTATTTGATAATGTTTTCCAAGTTATCATTATGATTTTCATTTCTATTCCAGGATTCGTTATTATCAGTTTCTTGATTAGTTTATCTTATCATGTTAGCTGGTTGCCATCATTATGGCCACAATCAACCGATCCTATGGCTAGAAAAGTAGCGGCATATATTATTCCTATTATTGTTTTATCTATTGGTTCAATCAATGGATACGCTCGTTTCGTTAGAGCTGAATTATGTGAAGTTTTAGAAAGTGATTATTTATTACTTGCTAGAA
>CAVKZU010000098.1:0-6768 GCA_963660725.1 Lachnospiraceae bacterium
CGTAATATTGCAATGGTTTTCCAAAACTACGCTTTATATCCACATTTAACTGTTTATGAAAATATGGCTTTTGCTTTAAGATTACAAAAATATCCAGTTGAAAGAAAAGATAAAGATGGAAACGTTATCTTAAAGATAAGTAGTGAAACTAAAAAAGAAATCAGAAGATTAAAATCTTTATTATCAAAAACTAAAAAAGATAAAAATTTATCTGATTCCGAAAAAGATAAAAAATGTTCAGAAATCAGTGAAAATATTACTAAATTAGAAAATAATCCTACTCCAGTTTATGATTATAAAAAGATGAGTAACGATGAAATTTATAAAAAAGTTACTAATGCTGCTGAAGTTTTAGGTATTACTGATTTATTATTAAGAAAACCAAGAGCATTATCTGGTGGTCAAAGACAAAGAGTTGCAATTGGAAGAGCAATGGTTAGAGATTCTAAAGTATTCTTAATGGATGAACCTTTAAGTAACTTAGATGCTAAATTACGTAACCAAATGCGTGCTGAAATTATTCTTTTACGTAAAAAGATTAATACTACATTTATTTATGTTACTCACGATCAAACTGAAGCTATGACTTTAGGTGATAGAATTGTTATCATGAAATTAGGTAGAATTCAACAAGTTGGAACTCCTACAGAATTATTTGATATGCCAAAGAATTTATTCGTTGGTGAATTCATTGGTGCTCCAAAAATGAATATTTTCAAAACTAATTTAGTCTATGAAAATGGAAATTACTATGTAACTCCATTTGGTTCAAAGATTTTAGTTGATGGTGAAAAAGCTAAAATGTTAAAAGATAGAAATATCGAATCAAGAGAAATCTTATTAGGTGTTAGACCTGAACATTTAGTTTTAGCTACTGAAAAGAAAGAAAATACAATTTCATCTGTTTTAGAAGTTAACGAAATGATGGGTAGTGAAAATCATTTACACTTAAATGCATTTGAAGAAAATAAAGAAGTTAGTAATGATGGAAGTAATAAAGTTATTTTAAGAGTTCCTACTTTAGAACTTTCTCAAGAAGTTAAAGGATCACTTGTTCCTGGAAAAGAATTATATTTCACATTCTCAGGAAAAGTTATGCATTTCTTTGATATAGAAACTCAAAATAATCTTCTTGTAGATTAATAAAATTATTTAATAAAACTGTTAAGTTATAAAATTAATTAAAACTTAACAGTTTTTTATTTAAAAATTAATTAAAATATTGTAATATAAATACATAAAGACAAGTCTTTATATTTTAAGTTTGTAGAGAAAGTATGGTTGGTGAAAATACTTAATTTGAATATAAAGGTATCACTTTATTTTATTATTAAAACACTTTAATTAAGGGATTAAGTTTTTGCTTAATAACTAAGGTGGTAACGCGGTAATTCGTCCTTAGAAAATTTATTTTTCTTAGGACTTTTTTATTTATAGGAGAAAAAAATGGAAGTTAAAGAAACGCTTTTAATGCCTAAAACTGGATTTGAAATGAGAGGTAATTTAAATGTTAAAGAACCTAAGGTTTTAGCAAAATGGGATGAACAAAACATCTATTCTAAAGTTAATCAAAATAAAGATTTAGAATTTATGCTTCATGATGGTCCTCCATATGCAAATGGAGCAATGCATTGTGGACATATGTTAAATAGATTATTAAAAGATTTTGTTATTAGATACAAAAATATGTCTGGATATAAAACTGACTTTATTTTTGGTTGGGATACACATGGTCTTCCAATTGAAAATATGGTTACAAAAAGTGGTGTTAATAGAAAAACTACTCCACTTGTTGAATTTAGAGAAAAATGCTATGAATACGCATTAACTCAAGTTGAAAGACAAAAAGCAGATATTAAAAGACTTGGATGTTTAGGTGATTATGATCATCCATATTTAACATTACTTAAAGAATTTGAAGCTGATGAAATTCATTGTTTTGCTGAAATGGCTTTAAAAGGTTTAATTTATAAAGGATTAAAACCAGTTTATTGGAGTCCATCAAGCGAAAGTGCTTTAGCAGAAGCTGAAATTGAATATCAAGATGTAAAAGCATATACAATCTTTGTTAGCTTTGATTGTAAAGATGGAAAAGGAATTGTTCCAAATGATGCAAAATTTGTAATTTGGACAACAACACCTTGGACTTTACCTGCAAACCTCGCTATTTGTGCTCATCCAAATTTTGAATATGGATTATTTGAAACAAATATTGGTAAATTAGTATTTTTAGTTGAATTAAAAGATCAATTAATTGAAAAATTAGGTTTAACAAGTTGCGAATTAGTAAAAACATTTAAAGGTAGCGAACTTGAAGGAATTAAATGTAATCATCCATTCTATGATAGAGAATCTGTTTTAATTTTAGGTGATTACGTTACAAGTGATAGTGGTACTGGTTTAGTTCATATTGCTCCAGGACATGGTATGGATGACTATTTAGTTTGCTTAAAATATAATATTAAACCATATTGTCCAGTTGATGAACATGGTAAATTAACAAGTGATTGTGGAGAAAGACTTGCTGGATTATTCTATGAAGACGCAAATGCTGAAGTTTTAAAAATCTTAGAAGAAAATGGACATTTATTAAAAGAAGAAGATATTGTTCACTCATATCCACATGATTGGAGAACACATAAACCTGTTATTTTTAGAGCTACTAAACAATGGTTCTGTTCGATTGAACCAATTAGAGAAGATTTAATTAAAGAAATTCATAATGTAAAATGGCAACCAGCATGGGGTGAAACTCGTATGGTTAATATGATTAAAGATAGAGCTGATTGGTGTATTTCACGTCAAAGAGCTTGGGGTGTTCCACTTCCTATTATTTATTGTGAAGATGAAACTCCAATTTTAGAAAAAGAAGTTTTTGATCATATTGAAGAAATTATTAGAAAAGAAGGTAGTAATGCTTGGTATACAAAAGATGTTAAAGAATTATTACCTGAAGGATATACAAATTCACATTCTCCAAATGGAGTATTTACTAAAGAAAAAGACATTATGGATGTTTGGTTTGATAGTGGATCTTCTTGGAATGGAGTTTTAAAAGAAAGAGGTGAAAAATATCCTGCAGATTTATATTTAGAAGGAAGTGATCAATATAGAGGTTGGTTTAACTCATCATTAATTTTATCAGTTGGTGTTAATGGAGTTTCTCCTTATAAAGAATGTGTTTCCCATGGATTTGTCATGGATGATAAATGGGAAAAGATGTCTAAATCTAAAGGAAATGGTATTGATCCATTAAAGATTATTAATGTTTATGGTGCTGATACTTTAAGACTTTGGGCAGCATTAGTTGATTATCAACAAGATGTTAGAATCAGTGAAGGTATTGTTAAAACAATCAGTGAACAATATCGTAAAATTAGAAATACATTTAAATTCTTATTAGGTAATATTTCTACATTTAATAAAGATGAAAAAGTTGAAATTACTGAAAAGATTGATTTATTTATTCTTGCAAAACTTGAAGAAATGAAAAATGAATATTTAGATTCATTTGATAAATATAATTTCTTAAATGGTATGAATAAATTAATGTCATTTGTAAGTAGTGATTTATCATCATTCTATTTAGATATTGCAAAAGATGTTTTATATTGTGAAGATAAAGAATCTTTAAGACGTAAACAAATTGTTAAAGTATTAAATGAAGTTTTAAGAACATTAATGATTTTATTAAATCCAGTCTTACCATTTACAATGGATGAAGTTAATTCATTCTATGATTTTAAAGAATTTGATAATGTAATGCTTTATCCAATGGTTACAAGAAGTAATAATTTTGATAAAAAATTACTTGAAGAATATTCAAAAATCAAATCTTTAAGAGATGATTGCTTAAAACAAATTGAAGTTGCTCGTAACGCTCAAGTTATTAAATCTTCTCAAGAAGCTACACTTGAATTAAATGTTTTTGATGAAAATACAAAAGAAATTTTAAAATCATTCTCAAAAGAAGAACTTTCAAGATTATTTATTGTTAGTGAAGTTACATTTAATGATCAATTAAATGAAAATAAAGGACAAGTCTCTTTTGTTAAAGTTTCTCATCATAATGGTAAAAAATGTACTAGATGTTGGAATTATTTTGATGAAAAAGATATTACCGAATTAGATGGAGAATGCTTATGTCCAAGATGTTTAAAAATTTTAAAGAAGTAATTAAAAAATATAAAGTTGCTTGGATTTGGTTTCTTGTTGTAAGTGTTTTACTTGCAGTTATTGATCAAATTACAAAATGGGTTGCAGTTAGTCAACTTGGACCTTTAAATTCAAAACTTATTTCAGGAACTCAGTTACCATCTCAAAGTGGTAATTCAGTTACTGTTATTTCTGGATTTTTAAAATTTACTTTATTAACTAATAATGGTGCTGCTTTTGGAGTTGGTGGCAATATGATTTGGAGTAGAATTTTATTCATTGTTATTTCATGGGTAGTTTTTATTGGACTTCCAATCTATGTTGCATATTATGTTAATAAAAAAGGTAAATTTACTAAAATCGTTATTGCAATTGCTGCTTTAATCTATGGAGGAAATTTAGGAAATTTAATCGATAGAACTTTCTATTGGGGAACACCTTGTGGAGTTATTGATTTTATTGATATTTCTCCTCTTATTCCAGGATTTGGAGTATTTAATTTTGCAGATAGTGCTTTAGTTGTTGGTATTTTTATCCTTGTAATTTTATTAATTATTGATATTTTTAAAGGTGAAGATGACGAAAAAGAAATTAAAACTGAAGAAACAAAAATAGAATCAAGTGAAGTTAAAGAAGCAGTTCAAGAAGTTAAAAAAGAAGAAATTTCTTCTAGTGAATTAAAAAAATGAAAACAATAATAGTTAATAAAAACATTGAAACTTTAAGGCTTGATAAAGCTTTAGCACTTTTAGATAAAGATTATTCAAGAGAATATTTTTCTAATTTAATTAAAAATAAAAAAGTTTTTGTAAATTCTAAAAATGTATCTCCATCATATAAAGTAAAAGAAAATGATGAAATTACATATGAATATGAAGAAAAACCTACTAATATGGATTTAAAACCATATGAATATGAACTTGATATTATTTATGAAGATGATGATGTTTTAGTAATTAATAAACCTAAAGGTTTAGTAGTACATCCAGGAAGTGGACATTTTGAAGATACTTTAGTAAATGCATTAATTTATAATAAAGTTCAATTATCTAAAGTAAATGGATTAAATCGAGTAGGAATTGTTCATCGAATTGATAAAGATACATCTGGATTACTTCTTATTTGTAAAAATGATTTTGCACATAATGATATTGCTAATCAATTAAAAGATCATTCAATGCATAGAGAATATATTGCACTTGTTGATGGAATTATTGAAGAAGAAAGTGGAAAAATCATTGGACCAATCGGAAGAGATAAAAATAATCGTTTGAAAATGGCGATTGATAAAGTTAATGGAAAAGATGCTGTTACACATTTTAAAGTATTAAAAAGATATAAGAATAACACTTTAATTGATTGTACTTTAGAAACTGGAAGAACTCATCAAATTAGAGTGCATATGTCTAGTATTAATCACCCTTTAACTGGAGATAAATTATATGGAGGAGAATGTTCTTTATATAATGAAGGTCAATTATTACACGCTTATCGATTAACATTTAAACATCCTCGAACTAAAGAATTAATTTCTTTAGAAGCTCCTATGCCTACATATTTTGAAGAAGTATTAAAAAAGCTGAAGTAATTAAAACTTCAGCTTTTTATAATTTGCAAATGATGTTTTAGATATTTTGTCGAATTCTTCTTTTCCAAATTTGTTAATAAATGCTTGAGCGAATTTATCAACCTTTTCCCCTGCTCCTAAAGGAACTTTGACATTATAATGCTCATTTACTTTTTCAACTTCTTTTAAGAAAAAATAACGAGACAAACAACTTGCTAAAGCAACACTTGGAAAGTAAGTTTCACCTTTTTCTTTAAAAACAATATTTTTTTGAATATTTTTAACACCTTTTAAGTATTCATAATATTTATTTTCTGGTGTAAATTGATCAACATAAATATTTGAAACATAAGGACATCTTTTATGTAATGTTAATAAAACGTGATTATGTAAAATAGCTTTTATAGCGTTTAAATTAAATCCTTTTTTAACAGCGTTATTATATTTTTCAATAGATAATACTTTAACTTCATAAAATACTTTTTGAAGAAGAAGTGGTACTACTTTTAAAATATCGGCGTCTTTTAACTTTTTACTATCAACAATATGGTATTCATTGATGATTTTCATTGTTTCTTCATCTACAAAAGCAGCACAAACTACAACTGGGCCTAAAAAATCTCCAGTTCCAACTTCATCACTTCCAATTTGTGCTTTACAATCGATAAAAAACGGAGATTCTTTATCTTCTTTATTCTTTTTTGGAACAATTTGATTTCCAGAATAAACTTTTGCCATTTCATATGGATTCTTTCCTTGGAAAGTAACACTAAAATTTGTACCTTTTTTATTATCGTAAGCAGTAATAATTGTGTCATCTTTTTTAATAACAAAAAGAATATAACCAATATTGCGATCAGTTATAAAATCTTTATAATCATTTTCGATTATATTTAGTGTTTCTTTATTAACTTTTATTGTAATCATTAAAAATATTATATCACATTTCGAAAATTAAAATAAGAAAAATTATTAATTAAGAATAAATAAAGCACGATAAATATGGCGTTTTTTATGAACAATTAAAAATTAATATTATTTAATAT
>CAVKZU010000099.1:0-8919 GCA_963660725.1 Lachnospiraceae bacterium
ATTCTTGCATTGTCTTTTCATTATTAGTTATTTCATTCTCTTTAATAGTATTAAAATCTTTTCCATCAAATGTATTGTATGCTAAACCAAGGGTTTTATAGAATCCTGGAACTTCACTTCTAACAACATAAATAGGATTATTACTATAATAAAGATCTACCTACTACCATATCTCCATTTTCTAAGACTTTTTCAAATGTTGAACATCCAAATTTATCAAATAATGCTTTGCATTTTTTAATCCTGCTTCATAATCAACGCTTGTAAATGTAGGAAGTTCAATTACACCTTCCCCAATAACTTTTCCATGAATATTTCCTATTTTTATTCCTCCATTCATTCTTATTAGAATTTTAACTTATAAAACATTTGCTGCAAGAAATGTAATGATTTATATATCAAGTGCTTTCTTAAGATCTTCTATGCTAGAATATCCTTTTGTAGTAGAATCATTTAAAAGTTTCTTGCCTTCTTTAATAGCAGCTATTGTTGTGTCATTAGGGACATTTAACTTTAAATTAAAAGGGATTCCATGTTCACCAATTGTACTTCTTAAAAACATATTAATTGCAGTTGTCATATTTAATCCAAGTTCTTTATATATCTCTTCTGCTTGTTCTTTAATAGTCTCTTCTATTTTGATATTTAAATTTGTCATTGCCATATACATCGTCTCCTTTATTTAAAATATAAAAAAATTATTTCTTAAATTTAATCGAATTTAATTTCTTCCATTGCTTTTAAATTTATATTAATTAAATTTTCAACATCTATTTGATTTACTATCCATCCTTTTTGGTAACATAAATTAATAAATTCTAAGTTACGATTAATTCCATTAATTTCTTTTAAAGTAATAACAATTCCAAAAGGAATATCATAATGAGTTGAAGATAATCTATTTTTAACAGTCATCTTAACTCCACATAAATTTCCTTGGTAACTTTTTTTAGAATTATTTGGAGAAATTCCATACGCTTGAATATGTTTAATATTATCCCATTTTCTCCAATTCTTTCTTGCAGACTCTTCTTTTGTAATATCATTTTCATCACCTTGAGTATTTTTATTAAATGATTTTAATTCATTTTGAAATACTCTTCCAAATTTAAAATCTACTTCAATATTTGTATAATCTACCCCTTGGTTTCTTAAACATGGAGTAAAATAGCACATTGTTGCTCTTGTAATGAATGGATATTTATTGTTTTTATCTAAAGGAATCGGAATATTAAATGTAGATGTTATATATTCTTTTGTAATTCCTTTAAAGATAAATTTAATTTCGTCATTTTTAGAAGACACGATATCATTTATATCAATTGGACACACTCCATATCCAATTTTACATTCTTTATCTTTAATTAAATTCCATCCACAAGATGCATCAATCAATAAAGCTTTTGCAACTTCTCTTGAAAAATTTAATTTATAAATTAAAAATGCTAATTTTCTTGTAATCCAAGGAGCAGCAAATGATGTTCCAGCTACTTCTTTTTCTCCTAAAGGTCCACATACTCTAATTAATTTATCTTTGTCCCCTCCATAATAACTTAAATCAGGTTTAAAGAAAAAAGATAATACTGGTCCATGTCTTGAATAAGAAGCTGGATTATTTTTTCGATCTACTGAATTAACTACTATTGAATTTAAAGAATCTGCAGGTGCACCAATTTTCATATTTTGATTGATTTTATGATTGTCATTTGTACCTGCTACAACAAAAATAACATCAAATTCATTTTGAATTTTATCTAATTCATAACCTTCAATTGAAATAAAATTAGAACTAATTTCAAGAGCAGATCCTAAAGATAAATTCCATACCTTAATATCTCTATTTAAAGAAACTACCTTTCTAATACTTTTTAAAACGAAAAAGGAACTAATTTTATCGTGTAAAGCAACTCCAAAATGTTTAACTCTAAATCTTCCACAATTATCATTTAATTCTTTATTAAATGAAGGACCATCTACAATTAAAGAAGTAACTGCAGTACCATGGAAATAATCGGCTGATGATTTAGGAATATCATCACTAATTAAATCTTCATATTCTACCCATTCTTTAAAATATACATTTTCATCAAATAAAGTATCAATTACTCCAATAACTGGTTCTTCATTAGGAGATGGAATATCAATAATCTGATTATTAGATTGAATACTAATATCTTCAAGACTTAAATCTTTTAAGTCTCTTGTTTTCATTGCAATTAAATAAGGTGCTTTTTCTTTTAATATTCTTAATTCATCTAAAGTAAGGAAGAAAGTATCTTCATCAAGAGTTTTGGTATCAAGCAAACTAATTCCAAGTTTTCTTAAAATTTCTTTAGATTCAATTCCTACTTTATATAAAGATACTAAATTTGAATCTTTAATATCTTCTTTAAGAAAATTAATATCAAAAGATTCTACATAATAAGCGTCTTTTATTATTTTCATAAAATTAGATTTAGAAATATTAAAACCACTAGGAAAATTATTTTTAATTTCATTAAATTCTTCTAAACTTATTGATTCTTTATATTTATTTTTGAATATATCAATTGTTTCTTTTAATTCATCAATTGATTTTTCTAAATCATTTAAGGAATTAAAATACGTAAAGATGTGTTTTGTAACATCTTTATTATATTTAGCGCCTCTAATACTTTCTTCTTTTTTATTAGGATTAGTTTCTAATAATCTAGATAATCTATTAGATTTTGCAACTATTTCTCTATAATAAACAGTTATTAAACTCCCATTAATCAAAGTATCTTTAAAGTAATATTCCTTTATCTTTATTAATTCATTATAAAGATTATTTAAATGAAGTAAAGTAACAGGGTTATTATTATAATTTTTAGGAAGTGTTATAGATGCTCCAGTTGATGGATTCTTACTATAATTAAATTGTCCTTTTAATTCAATTATCTTATTCATATTTATTTAAATCCCTAGATACTTGACTTTTAGATACTCCAGTTAGAGTTTCTATTTCTCGAACAGTAAATCCTTCTTCTTGGAGAGTTTTTAAATCAAATGAAGAATTTACAATATCAAGATATAACCTTGATAAATAATCATATTCATTATCTGGACTAGAAAACGCTAAAGAAGTTTTAATTGAATTCTTCAATTCTCCAGGACTTAAAACTGGATCCATATTAGCAATGATTTTCCTTAATAATTTAATATTTCTTCCAATATTTTTATATTTCTTACTATAAAAATAAAAAATACTTTCTCCGATTTCTTTTAAATCATCTGCATAATATCTATCAAATGATACTTTATAATCAAACCTTCTTAAAATTGCTTTATCAAAATAGGAATAAAGGTTAGTTGTTCCAATAATTACTGCATGTTCATTTAAAGAATCTAATTCTTTTAAAAATATTGATGTTGCTCTTCCCATTTCACGTAAATCATTCGTATTAGTTCTATCAAGTACTAATGCATCAAGTTCATCAAACATAATAATTATTTTATCTAACGCTAAACAATTATTAATTTCTTTAAATAACTCTACAATATTTTTTTGGGTTTGTCCGAGTTTACTATCAATAATTGTAGAAAAATTAACCATATATAAATCTCTATTTAAGATTCTACTTATTTGTTTTACAGTTTCTGTTTTCCCTGTTCCTGGTTTTCCATAAAATAAGAATTTATTAACTCCAACATTTTTAGTAATAGAATTAATAATTCCAATAACATCTTTTTCAATTACTTCAGGGAGTGGTAAAGGGGTAGAAGAAAAATTAACTTTATTAAGATATGTAAATTCATTTTCACTTATTTGAGGAACAAAAAAAGAATTATCAGAAAGTAGTGTCATAATATATTGTGCTAATTCTGTATCTCCATTTTTATCAAAATCTTTAGCAATTTCTAAAGCTTCATTTTTAAATCCTACTTCATTATAAGTAGTATGGTATTTAATTAAATTTAAAATATTAATCTTCTTCATATTTTATCCTCTTTAAAAGTATAAAATATTCTGGGACAAAATACAATTAAAGTGGGACAATTTATTTATTTTTTAATTTAATAGTATTGCCTTTAAATCTTATATTTTTTAATAAATAATTAAACTGTATATTTAAAAGTTAAAGAATCATCTTCAAAGAATGTTATTGATAATGATTTTTTATTACAATTTGCTACCGTTTGCCAAACCGATTGCCATTGAGTACCTTCATCTTTAAGCTCTTGAACTGTTTTAGATCTTTTGAACAAGTTATCGAAGCATATACTATTAATAATGCTTACGTTATGAGAATGGAAGATAAGATTGGTTCTATTGAAGTTGGTAAATACGCTGATATGGTAGTATTTAATGAAAACGTATTTGAAATCGAATCACACACAATTCATGAAGCTAAAATTTATGAAACTATCATGAATGGTGTTACAAGATATAAACTTAAATTTAATCAAAAACTTTTTAAAAAGGATTGCTATTTAAAACAATCCTTAAAAAATTAATCTTTTAAGCATCCAATTGGAATAACAAATACTCCATCTGGTCTTTTATATCCATATTCTGTACCAGTAATAATTATTTTTAAATCTGGCATTCTAATTTTTATTTGTTTACTTTCTTCATTATACTTTTTGATTAAATCTTCTAATTTTAAAAGATGTTTTGCACCTTCTTCAATTTGCTTTCCTCCAAGTTTAAATTCAATTAAAGCGTATCTACCATCATCAAGATGTAAAACAGCATCAGCTTCTAACCCAGTTCTATCATGATAATATGAAATTGAACCATCATGTGCTTGAGAATAAACTCTTAAATCTCTAATACATAATGTTTCAAAAATAAACCCAAACGATAATAAATCAGTTGAATAATATTCTGGAGAACCACCTAGTGCAGCAACTGCAATTGATGGATCGACAAATTCTCTCTTTTTACCACTTCTTATTGCAGTTTTAGACCTAATAGCTGGAGACCATGCATTTAAGTCTTCAACAATATAAAGTTTTTCTAAAACGTCAATATAATCATCAAGCGTTGTAAGAGAAATAGGGTTCGTTGCATTTACATCATCTAAAATATTTTTTGTTTTAGCTAAAGTTGAAATATTTCTAGCATAACTTCTTAAAATAGTTTTCATAGTTTCTGAATTTCTTAAAACATCATCTACTTGAAACATATCTTTTGTATAAATTTGCTGAAAATATTTTTTTGCAATGAATAATGAAACTTTTTCATTTTTTTCCAAAATACTTTCTGGCCACCCACCTCTACAAGCAGCAAAAATCAATTTTTCAATCGTTAAATCTGAATGACATCCTTCTTCTAAATTTTCTTCTTTATTAAATAATTTCATCAAAGAAACTTGGCCATTTGATTCAAATGACTCATATAAACTCATTGGATACATTTTTAATGTACAAATTCTTCCTGTTCCAGAGTGACTAGTTTTAACTTTTTTAGAAGTTGAACCTGTTAAAATAAATAAACCTCTACCATTTGCATCATCACAATAACTTCTTACTGCATCCCAAATAGTAGGAGCATCTTGCCATTCATCAATTAATCTTGGATTTGCTCCTTTTAATAATAAAGATGGGTTTATGTTAGCTGTTGCAAGCAATGCTTCTTTATCAGGATATTTTTGTAAATAAATTGCGCTTTTAGCTCTTTGTTCAGCTGTTTTTGTTTTACCACACCATTTAGGTCCAACAATATTTGTTGCACCAAATGCTCTTAAACTTAAATCAAAAGTATCATCAACTAGTCTTTTATAATATATCTTTTCGTCCATAAATAATTCCTTACTAATATTATATAGTCACTTTGAATTTTTGTCCATTTTCACTTTGAATTTTTGTCCATTTTTACTTTGAATTTTTGTCCATTTTCACTTTGAATTTTTGTCCATTTTCACTTTGAATTTTTGTCCATTTTCAATTGACACGTTCGTTTCTTTTCGCTTCGTTCAGTGTTTCAGCCCTGAATTTTAGTCAAAAATAAAAGACCTAGAAATAAATCTAAGTCTTTTACAGGGATATTTATGGTTAAGCTAATAGCTTAATCACCTTCATGATGGCATCCACAGCCACAATCGCATCCATCATCGTGTTCTTCACCTTCACAACATGATCCTTCATGTTCATGATGATGTCCACAACAATGATGTTCAGTAGAATGTAAAACTAATCCTTCTTCATCAGTGTCTAATAATAAGTGAGAGATTACTTTTAAATCTTCATCCTTACAATCAACATTAATACCATTAACGTCAAATACATTTTCGCCTTCACTTTTATCAATTAAATCAAAATCAATATGTGAATGATCTCCATGTTTAATAACGATTACTTTTAAACAATCTTTTTCGTTTTCTTTTAATGCTGCTAAAACAATTTCTTTAGCGCTATCTGTAATTTTAAACATACTTATTTCCTTTCTATAATTTTACAAAATTTGAAGCGACTTTAGGAATAGTAACTTCAAAGTAATTATTTTTATAATGCATTTCGAGATAATTTACAAGTTCTTTTTTAAATTCTGGTTTAATAAAACAGATAACTGTTCCTTTAAAACCTCCTCCATGGATTCTAATTGCACCATTACTTCCAATAAATGCACTAACATCATCAATGATATTTTGAGGAGAACCTTCATATTCACCTTTAACAAATGTATTCTCAAGGTTAGCTTTACTACTAGCTTGAGATTTTCTTACAGCATCAAAGAATAATTCAACATTATTAGTTTCAATTGCTTTTTTAGCTTCTAATACATTTTCATTTTCTAAGAAGAAATGTTTAGCTTTATTTTTAACTTCATCACTAACTTTTAAATTATCAATTCTAGATAATACTGAAGTTGTTTCATCTAAATCTCCTAAGAAATGTTTATCACTTTCAAGTAAATTAGCAACTTTATACATTGCATTAGGGATTGCAGCGTATAAAGGAGTTAGGGCACTATGATTACCAACTGATTTAATTAAGAAAATATTAACTGGTAAATCAAATTTTAAAGTATCTACTTTTGGATTAGAAATATCTTTAAAATCAATGAAATTAGATGAATTGAATGATGTTCCAATTTGATCTAATAATCCACATGGTTTATTAAAATATACGTTTTCTGCGTATTGACCTGATTTAGCAATTTCAATTTGAGGGATTGCACCATCATTAAATAAATAAGAAATTACGTATCCAAATAATGCTTCAATTGCAGCACTAGAAGAAACTCCACTACCATTTGGGACATCACTTGTCATATACATTGAAAAAGCACCAATCTTATATCCTTTTTCTTTTAAAGAAGACATAACCCCTTTTAAGATTGCAATTGGTCTAAATTCTTCTTCTTTCTTTTTAGATAAATCATTAATATCAAAAGAGAATTCTGGATATCCTTCACTTAATACTCTTACTTTATTATCTTTATTAACTTTTAAAGCACTATACATTCTTAAACTACAATTAGCAACTAAACATAATCCATGATTATGATCTGTATGGTTACCAACGATTTCAAGTCTTCCTCCAGTATCTAATAAATATTCTGGATTTTCTTTATAGTATTCTTTGAATAATTCTTTTATATCTTTCATAATTAGAACTTAATGCCTCCTACAAATTTATCAACTCCTAGTCTTCCTTTTAAATCATCTTTAAAGACACTAGTATTAATTAAGATATTTTTACATACATCATTGATATATTCTCTTATTGTTTCATCAATTGTATCTTCATCATATCCTTTTTTAAATTTATTAATCATCTTTAAGAATTCTCCAGTCATATCTGGATAAGTTTCTACTATCTCTACTGGATTTAATTTTCTTCTTAAAGAATCTTTAATTTCTTCAATTTGACGTTTAAGTCTTGCAGGAAGAATGAAAAGTCCCATTGCTTCAATAATACCAATTCCTTCATGTTTAATATGGTGATATTCTGGATGTGCATGGAAAATACCATCTGGATATTCTTCACTAGTTCTATTATTTCTTAAGATTAAATATAACTTATATGTATCTCCTACTTTTCTAGCACTTGGAGTAACAGTATTATGTTTTGTTTCACCTGTATGAGAGATAATATTATTTTTAATATCATCATATTCTCTCCATGATTCAAGCAATTTAGTAGCAATATCTATAACATCATTTTTATCTTTACCTTCTACTAAAAAGCAAGTATTGTACCAATCAAGTAAGAATAATTTAGATGTATGGTTATCAGGTAAGGTATATTCTTTTTTATTACTTGAAAGCATTACAGGTAAAATGTGTTTTCCACCTTGATAATGTTCGTGATTAAGGATAGAACCTCCAACAATTGGAAGATCAGCGTTACTTCCTAAAAAGAAGCTTGGGAATAAATCTACAAATCCTAACAAATCTTCAAATGTTTTTTTATTAATCTTCATATTAGAATGCGTATCTTTAAAAACAATTGAATGCATTGAGAAATATCCATAAGGACTATATTGTAAATACCATTTTTCATCATTTAAGTTTAATGGTACAAAGCGAATATTACTACGAGCAGGATGGGAACTAGTACCATAAAATCCTAAATTATCTTTACATAATTGACATGCTGGATATTTAACACTTGAAGGAGTACTAGATAAGAGTTTAGCGATATCTTTATTATTCTTTTCTGGTTTAGAAAGATTAATACTAATTTCAATATTCTTATCTTTATAATTACTACTCCATAATAAATTTCTATCAATAGATGATTTTTTAATGTAATCATTTTTAATTGATGAATAGTAAAGATAGTTTAATGCTTTTAAATCTCCTTCTTCTTGTTTGATTTTATAAAATCTAGATGTAATAACACTTGGGAGAGGAGTTAAAATACCATATATTTTAGATATTTTTTCATCTATTAAGTAGTCTTCATTAATACCCATTTCTTCTTTAATGTATTTTGTAAGTTGAGAAG
>CAVKZU010000100.1:0-8733 GCA_963660725.1 Lachnospiraceae bacterium
GAATATAAAGAAGAAGCAAATCACTTATTAAATGATTTAAACAAAATTAATAAAGATTTACTTGAAGAAGATAAAGATGAAGAAATTGTTGAAATATTAGTTGCAAGTAAAGAAGTAATTAAATTTGCAAGTGAACTTGAAAATAAAATTAATAAAGATATTTTTAGTGTCACTAAAGAAGATTTAGTTAATTTCAAAAAAGTTTTAGGTATTTTTAAAGAAAATGTTTCAACCCTTGCAATTTCTTTAGCAAGAACAATTTCAAATATCGATAAAAAGATTGGATCTATAAAAGAAGAACAAGTTTTAATGAAAGAAGGTAATAAACCTTTTGATTCAAGGCTTATCAATATTAAAAATGAATTAAAAAGAAATTTAAAAAATGAATTTGGAAAAGATATCGATGTTGAACTTTATTGTGATTTAATTGATATTAAAGATTTAAGTTGGTCAAATGCAGTTGAAGGATATTTATATTCTCAAAAATTCAATCTTTTTGTTGCTCCAAAATATTATTTAGCAGCATACAATATCTTAAAAGATTTATTAGCAGAATATCATTTCTATGGAACTGCTTTAATCGATCAAGAAAAGATTATTGAAAGAAATTATCGTTTTGAAGACGATTCTTTAGCAAGTGAAATTGAAACTAAACATGAAGGCGCAAGAAGTTATACTAATTTCTTAATTGGTAGACTTAAAAAAGCAGAAAGTTTAGAAGAAGCTAGAGAATCTGGAAATGGTATCACAAGAGGTTGTGATTTATATCGTAATTTTACAATCAGTAAAATCAATCCGCGACTTTATAGTGAATCATTCATTGGAAGAAACGTTAATGATAGACTTTTAACTGAAAAGAGTAATCAATTAAAAGGATATATTGAAAACTTAAATTTCTATAAAGAACTTAAAAATGTCATTAATAACGCTAATAATTTAGAATTAATTTCTAGTGGTGAAATTGAATATTTAGCAGGTATTTTAGAAAGTGCAAATGAACTTGATGGATTATATAAATCTCTTGATTACGTTAATAATGAATTAAATGAACATGATACTGCTTTAATTCAATCACTTGATAAACGTATTAATGATGTTGATTTAGATATTAAAGAATTACAAGATTCAAAGGACGCTTTAATTTTAGAAAAAGGTACTTTAAATAAAGAAATTGATAATATTACTAGTGAAAAAATTATCAATGAAGAAAAAAATATTCAATCTAAAAAAGAATCTTTAAAAAATAACTATAGTGAAAATGATATCGATAAAGAAGGCGAAGAAAAATTCAATTCTTTATTAAACGAAAATAAAACATATATTGAAATTAGAAGTGTTGCAAGTCAAGAAATTTCAAGACTTCAATATTTATACAATAATGTCTTCAATCAACTTGTTAAAGAAAGAAGAGAATATTGTCACGAATATCATTTAAGTTATGACTTTGATAATAAAGATAATACTGATTTTGAAAATGAATTAGTAGATTTTAGAGATGTTAGACTTCCTCAATATGTTGAAAAAATCAATGATAGTTACAATAAAGCAACTCAACAATTCAAAGATGATTTTATCTTTAAGTTAAGAGGTGCGATTGAAGATGTTGAAGAACAAATTGAAAATTTAAATGAAGCATTGAAACAATCTCAATTTGGTAAAGATTCTTATAGATTTACTTGTAAGGCAAAAACTGAACTTAAAAGATATTATGAGATGTTAAGAGATGACTTAATTTTAGAATGTGGTGAAGGTGACACTCGTTTCTTAGATAAATATCAAGATGTTATGGAAGATTTATTTAAACAAATTGTTGATACTTCCAGCACAAATGATACGTCAAATGAGCTTTTAAGCAACATTGAGAAGTATACTGACTACAGAAGTTATTTAGATTTTGATTTAATAGTGTATAATATAGATACTAAAGAAGAACAAAGATTATCAAAAATGATTAAAAAGAAGAGTGGTGGTGAAACTCAAACTCCATTCTATATTGCAGTTTTAGCTTCATTTGCTCAACTCTACCATGTTAATGAAACTGGAGAACTTGCTAATACATCAAGACTTATTATCTTCGATGAAGCATTCTCAAAAATGGATAGAGGAAGAATTAAAGAAGCTGTTAGACTCTTAAGAAAATTTAATTTACAAGTTATTATTTCATGTCCTACTGATAAAGTAGCTGATATTACTGAACTTGTTGATGAGACTCTTGTTGTCTTACACAATAACAATTCAAGTTGTGTAAGAAATTTCTCTAAAGTGGATTCTATAAAGTAATTAAAATATAAATAAGGAGGTCTTTATGGGAAGAAATGTTGTAGCGATGATTCTTGCTGGTGGTAAGGGAACTCGTTTACATGCTTTAACTAAAAAAATTGCAAAACCTGCAGTTTATTTTGGTGGAAAGTATCGTATTATTGATTTCTGTCTTTCTAACGTTGCAAACTCATCAATCGATTCAGTTGGAGTTTTAACTCAATATGAATCAATAGCTTTAAATAGCTATATTGGAAATGGTGAAAAGTGGGGATTTGATGGAGTTGAATCTACTTGTGTCGCCCTTGCTCCACGTCAAACTGAAGAAGGTGCTAACTGGTATGATGGAACTGCTGATGCAATTTATCAAAACTTAGATTTCTTAGATGAAGAAGATCCAAAATATGTACTCATTTTAAGTGGCGACCATATTTATAAAACAACTTTTGATGATATGTTAAAACGCCATATTGATTCAAAAGCTGATTGCACAATTTCAGTTTTAGAAGTCGATATTAAAGAAGCTAGTAGATTTGGTATTTTAGAAGTTGATGGCGAAGATAATATCACTAAATTCGTTGAAAAGCCAAAAGAACCAAAATCAAATCTTGCAAGTATGGGCGTTTATGTCTTTACTTATAAGAGTTTACGTCAAGCATTAATTGAAGATGCAAAAGATTCAAAGAGTGAACATGACTTTGGTAAAAATATTATTCCAAATATGCTTGCTCAAAATAAAAAACTTGTTGCTTTCCGCTTCAAAGGATATTGGAGAGATGTTGGAACTATTGATTCATTACATCAAGCAAATATGGAACTTTTACCATCAAGACGTAATAATGAAACTATTAGATTTGATACATTCCCTACAATTTTTAGTGAAGATACAAATTCAATGCCAACTTATATTGCAAAAGATGCAAAGGTTGAAGATTCATTAGTTAATCAAGGCGCTAGAATTTATGGCGAAATTGAACATAGTGTCATTTCAAATGAAGTTGTTGTTGAAAAAGGTGCTAAAGTTTTAAATTCTGTCTTAATGCCAGGAGTTAAAGTTAAAAAAGGTGCTGTTGTTGAAAACGCAATTTTAGGTCCTAATACAGTTATTAAAGAATCTGAAAAGATTAACGTTGATACTGATAAGATTGTTTTACTTGATTACGAGAGGAGCTTACAATAATATGAAAAATGTCGTTGCATTAATTGATCTTCATAATTCTCCAGAACTTGGATTAATTACAGAAAAGAGACCACTTGCATCTACTCCAATTTTAGGAAGATATGCATTCATTGATTTTACATTATCTAATTTAACAAATAGTGGAATTGATGATATTGGTATTTTAATTAAAAATTATAGCAGAAGTGTTATTAAACATATTGGAAACGAAAATACATATTTAAAAAATTCAAAAACTGGTTTTTTAAATTTCATGATTAATGAAAAAGGTATCCATAATCCTTTATATAATACTGATTTAAATAACTTAAAAGAAAATGATTATTTCTTATATGACACAAATTGTAAATATGTCATTATTGTTCCAGTTGGATTTGTATGTAAAGTTAATTATGATGAATTAATTAAAGAACATATTAAATCTGGAAAAGCTTTAAGCATTGTTTATTCTAAAGTTAAAAATGCAGGTAAAGATTATTTAGGATTAAATAAAATTGTTGTTGATTCATTAAATAATGTTCAAAAGGTTGAAAAAGTTAGTGATGTTGATGGAGATTGTTCAATTGGACTTCAAACATTTATTGTTAATAAAGATTTCTTTGCAGAAGCTTTAAAGAGAAGTCAAAATATTTCTTCTTCAATTACAATTTGTGATTTATTCTTAAAACATTTACATTTTGTTGAAGGTGTTCACGCAATTGAATATAAAGGATACTTTAAATACTTTAGAAGTATGAAATCATATTATGATTATTCATTAGAAAATAAAGATATGATTTATGAAGAAGGAAATCCAATCTTTAACAATGATTGGAAATTCTATACAAGAACTCATGATACATGTCCTGCTTTATATGGAGAACATTCAGAAGTTAGTGATTCAATCATTTCAAATGGTTGTAATATTAGTGGCAAAGTAAGTGGATCATTACTTTCACGTAATGTCACTGTTGAAGAAGGCGCAATTATTGAAGATTCAATTATTTTCTCAGATTGTGTTATTAAAAAAGGTGTACATTTAAAAAATGTCATTGCCGATAAACTTTGCACATTTAAATCAAAAGAAGAAGTTTTTGGTACAAAAGAAGAACCATTATATGTTCCTCAAGGGGAGATTTTATAATTTATGAATATTGTAATGGTAAGTAGTGAATGTTTACCATTCTCTAAAACAGGTGGACTTGGTGATGTTGCATATTCTTTAAGTAAAGAATACGTTAAAAAAGGTCATAATGTTGCAGTTATTACACCTTTATATCAAAATTTTAAATATGAAAAATATCCAAATTTAAAGAAAGTATTTTCTTTAAGCATCAAAATGAATTGGAGAAATCCAAGTTTTGATGTTTATCATCTATTACATGATGGAATTGAATATTTCTTTATTAAAAATGATCAATATTTTACTCGTCAAGGTGGACTTTATGGATATAGTGATGATGGAGAAAGATATGCATTTTTTGATAATGCATCATTAGAACTTGTTAAAAAGCTACCATTTGATGTAGATATAATACATTGCCACGATTGGCAAGGTGGAATGATTCCAGCACTTTTAAAAATTAAATTTTCAAATGATAAAATTTTAAATAAAATTAAATCAGTTATTACAATTCACAATCCATTATTTAAAGGATATTTAAATAGAGAATCTTTATATGATTTATTTGAAATTCCTACTGAATATTACGATAATGGAAGTGTTAGACTTGAAAATCAAGTTTCTACATTAAAAGCTGGAATTAAATTTGCTGATAAAATTACTACAGTTTCTCCAACTCATGCTTTTGAACTTAAAACTCCAGAAGGTTCTAAAGGTTTATGGTATGATTTGATTTTAAGACAAGAAGACTTTAGTGGTATTTTAAATGGAATGGATTATGATGAATTTAATCCTGGAAAAGATAAAATTATCTATAAAACTTATAATGAATCAAATTTCAAAACTGAGAAGTATAAAAATAAAGAAGAATTCTGTAAAGAAAATGGACTTGATCCAGCCTTACCTTTATTTGCAGTAGTTTCGAGATTGACTGGTCAAAAAGGTATTGATTTAATTCTTGCAATGAGTGATTTTGTTACTCATAATCACGCTAACTTTGCTGTTTTAGGAAGTGGGGAATATTGGGCAGAAGAATCTTTCAATAATCAATATCGTGCATATCCATCACATAACTATGTTTATATTGGATATAATGATGAAATTGCTCATAAATTATATGCTGCAAGTGATTTCTTCATTATGCCAAGTGCTTTTGAACCATGTGGACTTGGTCAAATGATTGCTCAACGTTATGGTTCCTTACCACTTGTTAGAAGAACGGGTGGACTTAAAGATTCGGTTATTTGCTATGATGAAGAAAGAGGAAATACTGATATCGCAAATGGTTTTGGATTTGATAATTATAACGTTTGTGATGCTTTAAAATGTTGTGCAACCGCATTAAATGTTTATTCAAATAAGGAAATATTTGATGAATTAACATTAAATGCATTAAAAACAGACCATTCTTGGAATGAAAGTGCTAACGAATATATTGAACTTTATAAATCTATATTAAAATAAACTTGATTATTTATTCAAAAAATTATTAAAATATTAAAAGTACATTAATTTATATATTTTATTTTTAGAGAGTTAACAATGGGTGAAAGTTAATAATAAAAATATAAAGTCTCAGTACGTTATTTACTTTAAAAAGAGTGTATCTTATTAATTAATAAGATAAATTAAGGTGGTACCGCGTTTATAGACGTCCTTAAGTTTTTAAGGACGTTTTTTATGTTAAAAAGGAGAGAAATATGAGTTATAACCATTTAGATATTGAAAAAAAGTGGCGTGAAATTTGGCTATTAAGAAAAGAATATCGTTGTGATACGAGCGATTTTTCTAAACCAAAATATTACGCATTGGATATGTTCCCTTTCCCAAGTGGACAAGGATTACATGTTGGACATCCTGAAGGATATACTGCAACTGATATTGTTGCACGTATGAAAAGAATGCAAGGATATAATGTTTTACATCCAATTGGATGGGATTCTTTTGGACTTCCTGCAGAACAATTCGCTATGAAAATGAATAAACATCCATTTGAATTTACTAAACAAAATATTGATCATTTTAGAGAACAAATTCAAATGCTTGGTTTTTCATATGATTATGATAGAGAAGTTATGACTTGCGATCCAAGTTATTACAAATGGACACAATGGATTTTTTCACGTATGTTTGAAGATGGTTTAGCATATGTTGATTTTAAACCAGTTAATTTTTGTCCAGAACTTGGAACAGTTTTAGCAAACGAAGAAGTTATTGATGGAAAAAGTGAAAGAGGTGGATACCCTGTTATTAGAAAACCATTAAGACAATGGAATTTAAAAATTACTGCTTACGCTGATAGATTAAGTGATGATTTGACTGGACTTGATTGGCCAACTTCTACAATTGAAATGCAAAGAAATTGGATTGGCAAATCAAGAGGAACTGAAGTTATTTTCAAAATTGAAGGAACTGATAAAACATTTACTGTATTTACAACAAGAGCTGATACATTATTTGGATGTACTTATTGTTGTTTAGCTCCTGAACACCCATTAGTTAAAGAATTAGTTAGTGAAGAACAAAAAGATGCAGTTTTAAAATATGTAGAAGAATGTGAAAGCAAGAGTGATCTTGATAGAACAGGAACTAATAAAGAAAAAACAGGCGTATTTTTAGGAGTTTACGCAATTAACCCTATTAATAATAAGAGAATTCCTGTTTATATTGCTGATTATGTTTTAGGAAGTTATGGAAGTGGTGCAGTTATGGCTGTTCCTGCTCATGACGCTAGAGATTATGTTTTTGCAAAAAAACATGACCTTGAAATGATCCAAGTTGTTGAAGGTGATATTAGTGAAAAAGCATATGAAGATGATGGAAAACATATTAATAGTGATTTTGCTAATGGATTAAATATTAAAGATGCAAAAGAAAAGATTTCTGAAAAATTAATTGAAATTGGTGCGGGAAATTACAAGATTAATTACAAATTAAGAGATTGGTTATTCTCACGTCAAAGATATTGGGGAGAACCAATTCCAGTTATTAATTTAGATGATGGAAGTCAAGTTTTAGAAAAAGAATTACCATTAATTTTACCTGAACTTGAAGAATATAAACCATCAGGAACAGGAGAATCTCCGCTTGTTCATGCTAAAGAATGGTTAAATGTTGAAGTTGATGGCAAACATGGATTAAGAGAAACTAACACAATGCCACAATGGGCTGGAAGTTGTTGGTATTATATTCGTTATATTGATCCACATAATGATAAAGAAATTGGTGATAAGAAGTTACTTGATCATTGGTTACCAGTTGATTTATATATTGGTGGACAAGAACATGCTGTTTTACATTTATTATATGCACGTTTCTGGCATAAATTCTTATATGATAAGGGTGTAGTTTCTTCAAAAGAACCATTCCAAAAATTATTCCATCAAGGTATGATTTTAGGTCCAAATGGTGAAAAAATGTCAAAATCTAGAGGAAATGTTATTAATCCTGATGATATTTGCCAAAAATATGGCGCTGATACATTAAGACTTTATGAAATGTTTATGGGACCTTTAGAAGCAAGTTTACCTTGGAATGCTGGTGGATGTGATGGTGCTCATAAATTTATTGAAAGAGTTTATAGATTATTTACTGAAGAAGCATATACTTCTAAATTTAGTGATAAAAATTCTGGAGAATTGGATTTAATTTTTAATCAAACAGTTAAAAAAGTTACTAATGATTTTGAAAATTTACAATTTAATACAGCAATTTCTCAAATGATGATCTTTATTAATGAAGTTTATAAAGCAAATAGTATTTATAAACCATATATGGAAGATTTCATCAAGATGTTTGATTGTATTTGCCCATTTATTGGTGAAGAAATTTATCACTTACTTGGACATGATGATTTAATTACATATGCAAAATGGCCTACATATGATGAAACTAAACTTGTTAAAAATGAAGTTCAAATTGCTGTTCAAGTTAATGGTAAAATGCGTGATACAATCTTAATTTCAGTAGATGAAGATGAAGAAAGTGTTAAAGCTAAAGCATTAGCAAGTGAAAAAGTAAAGAATTTCACTGATGGAAAAACTATTAAGAAATTCATTTATGTTAAAGGAAAGATTGTAAATATTGTTGCAATTTAATATATAAGCGTTACTTAAAAGGTAGCGCTTTTATTTATACCTTATTAACTAGAAAGTAAAGAATATTGAAAAATTGCTTTTAAAGGGATAAAATC
>CAVKZU010000101.1:0-2446 GCA_963660725.1 Lachnospiraceae bacterium
TTTATTCATTAATGCTTCTTCATTTAAATCATTAAATAATAGTTTATTAACGTCTTTAAAATAATCATTTAATAAATATTTAACTTGACCTCTTGCAAATCTTTCTATATTACTCCCTAAATCAATAAAATATATCTTAATATTTGGATTAATTTGGTAAATAAAATCTAAAGATTTCTTTAAATCAATAATAATTTGATTTCTTGATACATAATTACAAATTAAAGATGAAATGTCATTTGATCCATATTCTAAAAAGATAATACTAGATTCTTTTATTCTCTTTTCTTCTTTATATAAAAGGTTTATTAAATTAGTGTCTCCAACTGGATATAAAGAATAATCTCCAATACATGTACCACTTACTCCTAAATTAATACAGTTTTTATTATTTAATTTCTCGACAAATCCATTAAAATTATTATTTTCTGCACTAGTAAAAGAATCTCCAAAAAATAAAATCATTATTCTTTAACCTCTTCTTTTATTACATCTTTAGGTTCTAAATAATTATTTCCAACTCCTTCTTTAACCCATTTACGATATACTTTTAATCCGATGGGAGAAAAAATAATTTCCATAATTAATTCTAAAACTGCACCAATTAATGCACTACCACAACATTGGATAAATGTTAAAGAATATCCCCAATATATAGGTGCAAATCCCATAAATACAATGGTAGCAAATAATAAATTATCTAAAAATTGTCCAATAAATGTAGAAACATATGAAGTTGTAAAAAATGCTAACTTACTATCTTTATTATTTTTAAATAAAAGACCAATACTATAATTTAAAGTATTATTAATAATACCTGATGCTAAAAATCCAATACTACTTCCGAGTAAAACAAACCAACTGCATGAAAAAGTAGCATCAAAGCTAGAATATGTACTCCAAAATTCACTCCAAGAAGAATATCCTGGATTTGCACTATCTACACTTCCAATCCCAATGTGTAAAAATGCAATTAATGCCATTAATCCAACAACTACTAAATTGCATAAAAGTGCAAATATAGTTAATTTACTAGCAGCTTTTGGTCCATATCTACGAGTAGTAATATCCATACAGATAAAAGGAATCCAAGAAAGTAAAAGTCCTCCATCTGCTGCAACATATTTAGATGAAAATATAATTTTATTTGCGGCAAAATTCATCATAACTGTTGCAATAACTAAAAATGCAACTACATAGGAAGGTACACTTCTTAAAAGTAACTTCCAATCCTTGAAATCAAATAACCATTTGACGATGTTTACACACCACTTTCCAAATATTTGGAAAGGTCTTAATACTTTGTTCATAAAATTCACTCCTTAAAAATAACAAATAAAAAAGATCTTTCCAGTAACAAAAAGACCTTTAATTTATTAATAATATAAAAGTGATTTGTTCCTGGTTTTGTTTATAGACAGGATGGCAACAACGAACTGTCTTTATAACGTCAACTATATTATCTAAAATAAATACAAATATCAATAAAATTTAATAAAATCATTTAATTTTATTATTAAATTTAAATATAATTATTTTTTACGCAATAGATTTTGCGTAAAAAATTGATTTTTATATGCAACTACCTTTGCGTAAAAAACTTTAATCTATATGCAACAGCAATTGCGTAAAAAAATTTATTTTATACGCAACAGTAATTGCATAAATTGCATAAAAAGAATGAAACCAATTTTTTTAAAAATAGGTTTTAAAATCCTTTTTGTTATTCAAACCATTTATATTGTGGATTCTTTTTGATAATTTCAGTATATTTTTTCTTATAATCATTTAATGAAAGTTCATTCGCTCCACCCCAATATGTAGGATCATCTTCTTGTACACAATCATCTTCCCGGCCACAATAAGGACAAATATCAAAAGAGTTTTCATCTGGAAAATCATATTTTCCACATACAGGACATGGATGTGGAGTAGGCTTATAATTGTCAGTCAAATAATCATACTTTGGATTTTCATTAATTTTCATAGCGTACCATTTTTTATATTCATTTAAAGAAAGTTCATTAGTTAAATTCTTAACATCTGGATTTTCAACTTGATACAAGTCATATTTCCATCCACAATGTAAACAAAAAACATCTTTTTTACCTTCGTATCCTATTTCTTCTTTTTCTTCATTTGTATCATCTTCAAAAAAGAATTTATCACAAATTGGACATGGCATTTCTTTAAATCTTTTTATCGTCATATTTTTTATCCTCACGTTTTCTTTTTGTTCTAAATAATATTTATAACCTCTTGATGGCTTATAATATGTAACTATATAAACATCTCTTATATTAAAAAATCCCATAATTTCTTATGAGATTAATTAAATTATTCTTCAACAGTAACTTTTTTCATTACTTGTTTTTCAAGAGGTCTATCAGTAAAATCAGTTCTAACTTTAGCGATTTCATCTACTACTTCAATACCTTCAATAACT
>CAVKZU010000102.1:0-2203 GCA_963660725.1 Lachnospiraceae bacterium
GATTATAATAATAGTTATATGTTTCATCTAATAAGCTAATTGTATATTCTAATTTTATCTTATTATTTAATTTATAAATATTTTCTTCTTTTATTACTTCATCGATCTTTTCGTTAATAATTTCGTCTATTTTTAATACAAAAGAATCAATTAAATTGTTATAAACTTCTTTAATATTAGATTCATAACTTGAAGAAGATACTAAATCTGCAAGATTAAAGATTTTATCTAATTTATTAGAATTTCCAAATAATAAGTAATTAGAATATGTCTTAACATTTTCAAGATTATCTTCAATTTCTTCAATATTACTTGATAATGAATTTAAATAATTTAATACAAAATCATTTAAAAGAGTACTAAATTCATTATTATGGAAAGAAGTAAATGTAGTAGCGTTATAGAAATGGTTATAGGCACTATTAGAGAATGATTCAATAACACTTGTATCATCTAAATCACTACTATCCCAAATTCCAAACCCATCTACAACAATATCATCATCATATAAAGAAGAATAAGAATCATTTAATATTTTATATGCATCTTCAAGTGCTTGATCACTTGAATTATTATAATCATTTATTTTAGATGATACAGTTTCAACAATATTTTGAACTTTTAAATTAAAGAAATCATTCATTGAGTTAAGGAAATATTCATATTTTAAAGGTTCTTCATCTTTAATTTTATTTAAGAGATTATCTTTTAGATATTCACTATAAGAAGAACGCATATAATAAAAATTTTCAAAACATTCAAATAATTCTAATCTAGATTTATCTGTATCTTTTAAATTAATGATTTTTTCTTTTAAAGAAGCATAATCACTTTGGATAGTTTTATAATTATTTAAAAATCCATATGTTCCATCTTCATTTTCTTCTAATAACTTATATCCATTAAGGTTATTAAAATTACTAATAGATAATAAATCACTTTCACTTAACGAGTTTATTTCGTCAATTAAAACTTGATATTCTTTAATGTATATAATTCATCAACTTTATTTATTAAATCTTTTATATAATAATATGATTCTTCAATATTATATGAAGGATCTATTTCTTGATTGCTATCCTTTTTTGAAATATTAAATTTAAATAAAGGAGAAGTAGAATTTTTACCTAAACAATCAATTTTAAAATTATTTTTAGTATATTCAATTTCAAAATCTGAAATATTAATTAATTCACTACTACTAGGAATAGAAAATCCTAAAGATGATATTAATGATGATGAATTTAATAAATTAACTAAAGTACTATTTAAAAGATATGATAAAGAATTAACACCTTCTTCTTTTAATTTAAAGTTAAATCCCTCGTCTAGTATAGTTAAATAAGAATACATGAATATTTTAGTAATATTTTCAATATCTAAAATAGTATCATTTAATTTATTACTTATTTCAATTAAAGTAGAAGTAATATCTTCTTTAGAATTATTTTTAATATTTTCTTCTATTGAATTAATAATACTTTTAACTTCGATCCTTGAAATATTTAATACATTTCTTTTAGCGTTTTTAATACTTATTTCATTCATTCTTGAAGGTAACTCTCCTTCTATATTTGAAATACTAGCGTATAACATTCCATCTGCAAGATAATAAATATCTAAATCACTGATATTATTAAGTAATTTAGTGTATTTAAATTCAGGGAAGAGTTTAGGTAAAAGTAATTGGTTTAATAAAGATGATGTAAAGCTTGTTTCATCACTATATAAATCTAAATTTAAATGGAATTTTAACCCTTTATAGTAATCAATATCTTCGATATTAGTAGCGAGTTGATAGGAAAAAGAAATATTTGAAGTAAGTAAATTTAAGTTTAAAGTAGAACTTTCTGATAATTTTAATGGAAAGTTAGTATCTAAAGATCCTTCAAAATGGTTAATTTCTCCGTATATTGGTTTAATCACCTCAGGAATAATTGGTTCAACTGGATTAACTGGATCGACTGGATCAACTGGTTCATCTTTTTTAGGTTCATTAGGAGAACATGATGCTAAAGTTACCATTGAAGTAAGTGATAAAGCGAATAATAATTTTTTAGTTCTTTTCATAATTTTTACTCCTTATTAATGCATTATATTTTGAAATTATTTTATTAGAAGCAACGATAATTTGTTTAATTTTAATTATTGTTAGATGTTTTTAAATTCATATATTGTTTCTTAATAGTTTTAATATTAAAAC
>CAVKZU010000103.1:0-16977 GCA_963660725.1 Lachnospiraceae bacterium
ATATTATAATTTTTCTTTAAAAGTAAATAAATATTTTTTAAAATATTTAAATGGAAATTAGAGAAAAAGAGCAATATTTATACCATAAAAAATGTTTATTAGTACTTTTATATCTTTATTATATTAATGGAATTAGTTATAAAGATATTAATTTAAGATCATTTGGGTTCCATTTTGATCCAAAATGTGATTTTAAAGTTATTGTTACTAGTAAAAAAGAACATATCCATAAATATATCGTGCATATTTATCCTTCAATGAATAAAGTTAATTTAGAAGCTTTAGATTTAATGGGAAATGTTAATTTTGTAAAAGTTAAATCATTAAAATATGATGATTTTTATAATCCTGAAAGTTCATTAAATGTTTATTTAGATGATTCTAACTTCATTGCAAAAGGTTATATTGAAGGAAAAAGAATTGATTTTACTTTAAATAATAATACTAAATCTAAAGATGGAAATGATTTACTTTATGTTTTAAATCGAGAAAGTAATGATAGTGATGATTTTTTCATCCTTTTCTTACTTAAATTATACGCTTATCGATTAAATATGGATTTAGTTATTGGTGCAGGAATCAATGTTGATTATGGTGTTAAAGATTGGAAACATTTGGTAGACGCCTTAAACTCTACTTTTTATGGAAATGATAAATCAAGAATTGATGAAATTAAGCATTATGTAGGAAGTGAATTATTCGTTAATGGTAAAGTTTTAAAAACCAGTGGATTTGATACTTATAAAGAATTAAATAATGAAATTTATTTAGTAAATTTTAATGACACTAATAAAAAAGATTTTACTACTACTGAAACTAGTTTATATGCTTTAGTGGAATTTTTAGAAAATCATAATGACACTAATGTTATTACATATAATTACGATACTAATTTAGAGTATTTACTTAGAAAAAAAGGCATAATTTACAATACAATTTATGATGATAATGCTTTTATGAGTAAGGATAGTGGTATTAATATTTATCATGTTCATGGACTTTTACCATACGATAAATATACTGAATCTAGATATATTGACTCATTAATCTTCAATGAATCTGATTACTATTATCTTTATAATAATCCATATTCTTGGAATATTTCTAAACAATTACATGATTTTACATTCAATTTATGTGTATTTGTGGGGATTTCTTTAACAGATCCTAATATGAAAAGATTACTTGAAGTTGCAAGTAATAAATTAAAATTCAATTTTATCTTTATGAAAAAAGAAAAAGGATTCAATCAAGAAACCTTTAAAGACGTTACAAATTATTTCTTTACGTATGATTTAATCACTATTTGGGTTGATGATTATAGCGAAATTAATAATTGGTTAAAAAATATTTAATAAGAAAATTTATTAATAGTTAAAAAAGGTATACAAGAAATCGTATACCTATTTAAATTACTTTAATCTAAAATCAACGTGGTTAGAAGCGTTATTTGATTCAACGATAATTTCACTTTTATCAAGATAAATTATAGAATCACTTGTAGAAACTTCTTGAATATCTAATAAATATTCATTGAAATTTTGTTTCTTTTTAGTAACAAGCATCATCGTTAATGAAATGAAGAGAGGGATACCAAATGTGAAGAATGATAATAAGAATTCTAAGAAATAAAATATTACAAACTTTAATAAATATTCCTTAATTGATAAGTTATAGAGATTTTTATTAACAAATCCAATTTGATAAATTAACATTCCAATTGTTTTTCGTCCTCTTTTAAAGAAAAATGGAGGGATAAAAAATACAATAAATGATCCTACAAAGATGGAAATTGGAATATTTACAAAGAATGTTAAATCATTTAAATATTTTAATCCACTATAATATTCTTTAATTTCGGTAGATAAATATCCATTTGAATTAGTATCAATATAAATTACATATACATTATCAATATAAGAAGAAATTGGAATATTAGCGTCTTCGTTTTTTATAATTTCGTCATTAACTTTAATAAAATAAGGAGATCCATTATATTTTAAAGAATCACTTAATAAGAAAATTTCGTAATTAGATTTAACTTTATTATAACTTTCTTCATTATAATTTTTTAAATAATCAAAGAATTTATCTAAAGAAGATAATAAATAAGCTTCTTTTTGAGAATCACTCATCTTTTTATCGTTATAAATATAGGTAGATACATTAACGACTTGATCATTACTTTTAACGTATAATCCTGAATTGAGCCTTATTTCATCTAAAGAAGTCTTAATAGATTGATATTTAGGGATTGAATTATAAATTTGATTAATACTTAAAAAACATAACATTGATATTAAAAGAGTTAATAATCCATCTACAATTCTAGAAAATAACCTTCTAGATAATTTCGCTTGAGTGTATGATATTTCTATTTTATTCGACATAACCTTTACCTTTATATATAGTTTCTAAATCTTGATTAGTAATTACCATACTTGAAGTAGATAATTCTTTTAAAGATCTATTAAATTTATTACATAATAAAATTATTAAATTAATAATAATATATAATAAAGAAATTAATGAAATAATTAAAAAATGCATATATTGGAATGAATCACTTAATCCCATGTAGATTATTCCTACAAAGAAAATAGTAGATAAACTCATTAATAAATCATTAACAATAATTACAATATAATTCTTTCTTTTAATGAAATCATAATTAAACATATTAATTCTTTTAAGTTTTAAGACTTTAAAAGTTAAAGTAGATCTATCCTTAAAAGATAGAGGAATAATAACATAATAAATAATAAACGAAATAAAGAAAGAAATAGTGATATTTATCGAATTAAATTTAATATTATAATTATTATTTTCATTAATAATATTAGTAAGTTCAATATAAGAATTAGAAGAATCTTTTAAATCATATTTTGCAATATCCGTTAACATAAAGTTATATAATTTAACGAATGTATTAGATCTAAATGCACTAAGATAAGAATTTCCAACTGCACTTAAAGAATCTTTAGGATCAAAATATGGAGATAAATAACTAATCATCTCATCTTTCATTACGATTTTAGTATCTTTAACTTCAAAGAAATTACTTCCAAATTCAAGGTATTTTTCATTAATATTAATTTCTTTATTATTAGATAATTCATTAAAATAATAATAAATTGGATCTTTTGAGTCTTGAATAACGTAACTTCTTAAAAAATAATCAAATGTAGTATCTAAATTAGTACTAAAACTATATTTATTATCTTCTTTATCATAAAATAATAATTCATTATTATATAAAACATCCATTCTTTTATTAATAGTAGTTAAATTTTCATTTAATTTAGAAGAATAATTAGTAATTGCACTAGAAATATTAAATACTACAAGTTGGAACATTGTAACACTTAGAATATAAAATATTAAAAGATCTCCTAAAAACGCTAAGACTCTTTTTAATTTAGAACATGGATAAATATCGATTGAATTAGTTTCGTTCATACGCAATATTTTATATTAAAAACATCCATTTTTCTATACATATATTTAATATATAAGGAATAAAAAATTACTTGATTATTTCTAATTTTTGTCAATATAAAATCAGTATTAAGATATTAAAATAATCCTATATTTTATATTGAATTACGATTTTATTTACTTTAAAATTATAAGTATGAAAAAGAAAAGTCTATTTTTTAGTATCGGTATGTTTTTAGTAAGTGGGTTATTAGTAACAAGTAATCTTCACGCTTCTTCAAATTCATCTTTTAGTAATGAAAATTTAGAATCATCACAAAATAATTTAGAAACTTTAGGAACAAAAAATGTTTCTACTTTTAATGTTGATGAAGATGATTATGAAATTAGTCCATTAACTGTTACTTTACAATCTTACAATAAAACAACTGTATCTCATTCAATCCAATTTAGAGTTGGAATTAATAGTAGTTATCCAGAATACGCTACTGAAGCTAATTATTATATTGGCTATTATGAAGGTGAAACGGCATATCCTGCTAGTTTATCTTATGATGTTTATGATGCAAATTATAATTATGTATCTACAATGTCTACAGAAATTATTCAAAAATCAAATCATGGTGTTGGTACATATTTAGGTGCTACTACATTTACATCCTATTGTGATATTGAACTTCCAAATGATTTAACAATTGATATTGATTCAGTTGAATTAATTAATTGTTATAAAGCTCAAATTGTTTTAGATGAATCTGGAACATTAACTTCACGTACTCCTGATTTAGATAATCCTGAAGCATTTGCTACAGGTGTTGCAAATTCATATGTTGAAAGAGATTTAAAAGATTTCTTAGATTTATCTTTTACAAATTACGCAAATTACGCTGATTATTTAGCATTAAAATTTGATGTTAAAAATTATGGTAAAAATATTTATCCAGAATTAAGCTTAGTTACTCAAAGTTTATACACTAAAAACCAAGATAAACTTACTAGTGGAGCATATAGTCTTAGAACCAGACTTTCATTCGGTGGAGATAGCTTCGTTAGAGTAACAGGTACAAATAATAAAGTAGTTAATATTACTCCAAAAGATAGTGAATTAACTTCAGGTGATTTAAAATATTTAAAAGATTCTGAAAGTTCAATTCTTTTCTTAAATTTATCAAATTCTAAATTTAAAGAAGCTGGTATTTCATCAAGAAATGATATTTCTAACGTTGAATTATGTGCAGTTACTGTTAGTGTTGAAATTTTAAATAATGATACATCAAAAGTTTTAGCAAGAAGCTCTGTTTCTCAAAGATTTGGTGTTATTTCACTTAAAATGCAAGATGTTAAAAATAGTGATGGGACAATTGCAATTAATAAAGTTTCAACTGATTCAAATAAAAATTACACTGCTCAATTTATTGTTGCAGCATCAATCTTATTAGTAGTTTATATTGTATTAGCAATCTGTTATTACTTCTATTTAAAGAAAAAAGATAAAGATAGCGAATTCAAAGTTTTAAATAATAAACAATTTATCAAGATTAATATTCTTGGTGTTATCTGCTTAGAATCAATCTTATTAGATATTTTATTTATTATAGCTCGTGGAAATTTATTCAATAACTCATTAAAAATCTATAATCCTCTTGATTGGGTTATCTGTGTATTGAGTGTTATTGTTATTTGTCTTGGTGGATATTTCATTAAATATTATTGGAATTCATTCAAGAGTTATAGAGAAAAGAAAGCTCGTGAAAGATTACATTTAAACGCAAATAGCGAAGATGATGGTACTAACTAATTAAAAATGGAGAAAAGATATGGAAATTAGAATTAAAAATTTAACAAAAATCTTCCCTGGAGATCCAAAAAAACATAGAAAAGATACAGTTGCTGTTAATAATTTAGATATTACAATTCCTGATGGTAAATTAATTGGTCTTTTAGGTCCTTCAGGATGTGGTAAATCTACAACTCTTTACATGTTATCTGGACTTGAAAATCCAACAAGTGGAGAAATTTGGTTTGGTGATGAAGAAGTCACTAATTTAGCTGCTGAAAAAAGAGGTATTGGTCTTGTTTTCCAAAACTACGCATTATATCCTCACATGACAGTTTATAAAAACATCGAATTTCCATTAACAAATTTAAAAGTTGAAGTCCCATTAACAAACTTCTTCGATTATAAATTTAAATTAGAATATGATTTAAAATCAGATGATGTTGCAAGTGGAATTATAAAATCACTTGGTACATTAGCTAAAAAATTAGGCTTAAAAAAAGTTGAAATTAAAGATAGTTTAAGTGGAAATCACTTAGTTTTAGATTGCTTACTTAAAGATGTTAGTGAAGCAAATGGTAATTTATATTTAGAAAATGTTACTAAAGTTGTTGATTTCACTATTTCTGAAAAAGAAGTTAAACAAACTCAAGAAGCTTTATTTGATGTTTCTTTTAGAACAAAATTTGAACTTGCTGAAGAAAAACAAGTCTTCAAAGGTAATTTATCATACGAATTTAAAAATAGATTATCTGATCAAGATGTTGAAGAATACACAAAAGAAATTGGTGGATTCTTTAAAAATGCTCAAATTAAAGTTACTTCTTTTGTCATTAGTGAAGTAAATGGTGTTCATGTTTTATATGCTCAATTTGATTTTGCACCATTTGCAAGTGTTAAATCATTTGAAGCTCAACTTGAAGAAAAATTTGCTGTTACAAATGAAAAATTAAATATTTCTGAATTCGAAGTTGATGAAGTTGAAGATCAAATCAAAAATGAATTAAAGAAAATCGATATTAAACACAAAGATTTCAAAGTCTTTAATAGTGAAGAAGGTATTAAATTATTCTTTAAAGTTCAAAAACTTACTGATGAAAAGATTTCTGAAGTTAAAAACTTATTAAAAGGCTTATTAAAAGTTGATGAAGTTGAAATTAAAAAACAACCAGCATTAACTTATAGATTATTAACTAAAGAAGAAAGAAGAAAAATTGTCTTAGAAACTGCTAAACTTGTTCAAGTTGATGAATATTTAGATAGAAAACCATCTCAAATGAGTGGTGGTCAACAACAACGTGTTGCTATTGCTAGAGCATTAGTTAAACGTCCAAAAGTCTTATTATTAGATGAACCATTATCAAACTTAGATGCTCGTTTAAGATTAAAAACTAGAGAAGAAATTAGAAGAATTCAAAGAGATACAGGTATTACTACTGTTTTCGTTACTCACGATCAAGAAGAAGCTATGTCAATTAGTGATCAAATCGTTGTTATGAAACTTGGTGAATATCAACAAATGGATTCTCCACAAGAAGTTTATAACAATCCAACAAACTTATTCGTTGCTCAATTCTTAGGTACTCCACCAATTAACGTATTTAATGGTGAAATTAAAGATGGTGGAATTTATATTGGAAATGATTTAGTTTATAAAGCTTCAAATGAACTTGAAAATCAAAAAGTATTTGTTGCAGTTAGACCTGAAGGATTCGAAGTTAAAGAAGATGATTCAGAATGCACATTACATGCAAAATGCGATATGATTCAAGTTTTAGGTAGAGATTTATCACTTATTTGTTTAAATGATAATTGTACTAAAGAAAATTTCAAAGTCATCATTCAAGATGAAAGAAAAGACCACATTGGAGATGTTAAATTAGGCTTAAAACCTGGTAAATTCTTTGTATTTGGAGAAGATGAAAAACGTATTGAGGTAAAATAATGGAAAACGCAAGTGTCACTCAAAATACCTACGTTGATAATCGTTTAGGCGAATTAAGCGAAGGATATAATGATGATAAGAAAGTTTTAGTCCGTTTTTTATCATCATCAAAATCTAAAAAAGAATATAAAGTAACTGGCGTTAAAGATGCAGAAAGTGCAAATAACTGGAGAGCATGGTTATACCTTGCTCCAGTCTTAATCTTAATGGCAATTTTCTTAATTTATCCTTTAATTGATACAATTTTCATTTCATTTATGAAAGATTATGACTACATTAAAGGTACATTTAATGGATTTACTTTAGATAACTATGGTGCTATTTTAGGATTAACTGAGATTAATGGAGGTTATGAAACTCGTATTTTACAATACGCAATTCCTAATACCTTCTTCCTTGTTTTTGCAACAGTTATTCCTTCAATTATTATTGCATTATTAATTGCAGTTGCATTAAATTCAATCAAATGGTTCCAAAAAGTGTTACAAACAGTATTCTTTTTACCATACGTCACAAATACAATTGCTGTTGGTATGGTTTTCTCTGTTTTATTTGATTCTCAAGGTGTTATCAACTTTATATTTGGTATAACAGGAAAACAATGGATTTATGGTGCTACAAGATGGGACGCAATGCTTCCTTTATGTATTTACATCATTTGGTCATCATTACCATTTAAAATTCTTATTTTCTTAAGTGGATTACAAGGTATTGATAAACAATATTATCAAGCTGCAAAAATCGATGCTGCTCCAAAACACAAAGTTTTATGGAGAATTACAGTTCCACTTCTTGGACCTCAAATTCTTTATATCATGGTTACATCATTTATCGCAGCATTTAAAGAATACTCATCAATCGTTGGTTTATTCAATGGTCCTGGTACAACAACTGGTACATATGAACTTTATACAATCGTTTATTATATTTACGATAACTTAAATTCACATACCTCATTTGCTGCTGCAGCTGCTGTTTTACTCTTTATTGTTATTTTAATCTTTACATTCCTTCAAATGGGAATTTCCAAGAAGAGAGTTTACTATTAATAGGAGGCCCACAATGGAAAGTACATTAAATAAAGAATATGTTGATTTCAAAAACGTTGATATAGATCAAACAGAAGTTGTTTTATGTATCAAAGAAGGAAATCAAACAGTTAAAAATTTACAAAAAACAGAAAAAATCGGTAGATTTGTTTCAACATTAATTACTTATATATTAATTATATTCTTAGCATTAATTGTTGTTTTCCCATTCTACTGGATGTTAATTACATCATTAAAAATGAATGATGAAATCATTCAATCTACACAAACATTCTTCCCTACAATTGTTATGTGGAGCAACTATGTTTATGTTTTCAGTGCATTTGATTTTGGCACTTATATGTGGAATACAATTGTTGTTGCTATTTTCTCAACAATTGGTACTTTACTTACAACAATCTTTGCTGCATTTGCCTTTGCAAGACTTAACTTTAAAGGTAGAGAAGCATTATTTATGGTCTTTTTAATGACTATGATGATTCCTGGTGAAATGATGGTTATTTCTAACTACATCACTGTTGCATCATTTGGATGGGTTGGTGAAAACGCAACTTTAATTGATGCATATGCTGCCATGATTGTTCCTTTCTGGGTAAGTGTTTTCTATATTTACTTATTAAGACAAAATTTCAAACAAATTCCAAATGAACTTTATTTAGCTAGTAAAGTTGATGGTAAAAGCGATTGGAACTATTTATGGAAAGTTATGGTCCCACTTGCTGCTCCAACTTTAATTTCTATTACTATTTTAAAGTTTATGGGTACATGGAACTCATATGTTTGGCCAAATTTAGTTACTGCTAATAACGAATCATATAGATTAATTTCTAATGGTTTAAGAGGATCAAGTTTCGTTGATGCTGAAAGTGGCCGTACTGAATATGGATATCAAATGGCTGCAACTGTCTTAGTTACAGTTCCACTCTTCTTATTATTTGTTTTCTTCCGTAAATACATCATGAAAGGTGTTGGAAGAGCAGGTATTAAAGGTTAGTTTTTTCACTAATATATAGTGTAAAAATATAAAAAAGAAAGATTAATTTTAATGGATGGAGGATTTATGAAAAAATTAAAAACATTAAAATGTGCTTTAGCATTATTGTCTGTAGCATGTATTACATCTTGTGGAGGTAGTAACGATAACCCAACACCAGATACACCAGATACACCAACACCAGATAAACCAGATACACCAGATACACCAAGTACTGATAGCATTTCAAGTTTAGTTGATAGTAATGGTAAATTAAAAGAAAAAACAAAAATTACTTTATGGTCAACAACTGGTTCAAATAACTTACCTTACTTAGAAAGTTATATTGAAGCATTTGAAGCTGAACAACCAAATATCGAAGTTGAAAGTGTTGTCATTAGTGGTTCCTACAATGATTTAAAAGAAGCAACAGTCAAAGGATTTACAGCAAATTCTTATCCAGATTTAGTTGCATGTTATGCTGATCACGTCGCTGAATATCTTAACTATGATAAAGCAGTTGAATTAGACCAATATATTACAAATTCAACAGTCGGTTGGAGCGATGCAGATTTAAAAGATCTTATCCCAGACTACTTAACAGAAGGTAGAAACTACTTAGTTGAAGGTAACTACAGTGTCCCATGGTGTAAATCAACAGAACAAATGTTCTACAATGAAGACGTTTTAATCGGTTTAGATTTATCAAAATTTGATTCATCTATTAACGGTGGTAAACCATTAACAACTGACTATTTTGAAAATTTAACATGGGATGAATTATTTGATCATTTATGTCCAGCAATCGTTGCTTATAACGATACACTTCCTGAAAATGCAAAGATTTTAAAAACAGATCAAGCTTATCATTCAGTCTTCGCTTATGATAGTGATGATAACTTATTCATTACATTAGCTCAACAATATGGATATGGTTATACTTCAGTTGATAAATCAACTGGTAAAGCTAGTGTTGAATTCAATAATGATGGTATGAAATCATTAATGAAGAAATTCAATGATGCAGCTAAGAAAGGTTACATTATTTCAAAAGGTAGTGCTGGTGGAAACTACACAAATACATATTTCAATGTTCAAAATACATTATTCTCAGTTGGTTCAACTGGTGGTGTAAAATATCAATTCTCAGCATCAAATCCAATGAATGTTGGCGTTGCTAGAATTCCACAAGTTGATAACAATAATACATACAGTATCAACCAAGGACCATCACTTTGTGTCTTAGATCATAATGATAAAAATAGAGAATTAGCTTCATGGTTATTCTATAAATTTATTTCAAATGAAGAAAATTCATTAGATTGGGCATTAAATACAGGTTATTCACCAATTAGATATTCTTCACTCGAAAGTGCTGAATATCTTGCAGCTGCTGATTATGAAAGCTGTGATGAAAAAACAGAAGAAAGAGTTATGGCTTACTCAAAAGCAAAAATTGATGTCGGTGGACTTTATACTTCACCTGCATTCAAAGGTTCTTCAACATGTAGAAACCAAGTCAGTGGTATTATGACAAAAGTTTTAACTACATCAAATGATATTAGTGAACTTGATCAATGGTTTGCTGATGCTGAAGCTCAAGCTAAACTTGCTTTATAATCAACTTATAAACTAAAAAACTAATTACGAGAGGGAAAAAATGAGACTTACTAAATTTATTAAAAAATATAAAACTACTTTATGTTTACCAATATTTTTGGTAAGTCTTTTCTCTTGTTCTAATAGTACCGAAAAGAAAGATGATACTAATCAAAGTATCACTACTAATAAAATTTATTTTTGGCATACTTTTGGTCAAAATCTTCAAGAAGAGTTAGATAGTAAAATTGAAGATTTTGAAAAAATAATTAAAGACAACGAAGGTGTTGATGTTGATATTGTTCCTTCTTACGTTGGAAGTTATGACGAAATTATGACGCAAATTGAAAGAGGTTTTGCTAGTGGCAACTCTCCTACCATTGCTGTTGCATACCCAGATCACGTTGCGAACTATTTATCACATGAAGATTTTGACGAAGAGTATGTTTATAATTTAGAAAAATTAATGAATGATTCTACTATTGGATATGGTAAAAACCCATATTTAGGAGATTCAGAAGATCAAAGTGGATTCGTTAAAGCATTTTATGAAGAATCTACAAATTATATTAAAGAAGGTACTTATTCATTACCATTTATGAAGAGTACTGAAGTATTAATGTATAATAAAGATATTGTTGAAAATATATTACTTCCTAGATTTGATTCAACAATTACTGATCCTGAAGAATATATGAAAAATTTAACTTGGGATAAATTCATTGAATTATTAAAATTTGTTAAAAATGATATGTCATCATATGGATCAAATTTAGAAGTCCCTTTAATTTATGATAGTGATGAAAATTTAATTATTTCAAGATTATATCAAGAAGACGTTCCTTTTATTTCATATAAAGATGGTAAAGGAAGTGTTGATTTTAATAATGATGCTGCAAAAGCAATTGTTAAAGAATTAAAACAAAATTATGATGATGGTTTGTTAAAAACAAAAGGCAGTAATAATAACGAATATGGTTCAAATAGTTTTACTATTGGGAAATGCTTATTTACTGTTGGTTCTAGTGGTGGAGCTGGATATAACGATCCAGGTAGTGCTAGTTTCAATGTTGGAGTTTGTAAAGTTCCATATTCATCAAAACCATTATATGTCTCACAAGGTCCTACACTCACGTTACTTAAAAGTGTTGGAGTAAATGATGCTACAAATAATTTTAGAAAAGAATATGGATGGAAATTCTTAAAATATTTAACTAATCCATCTGTTAATACAGATATATGTTTTAATGGTAGTCAAGGATATATTCCTGTAAGAAGTTCTTCTTATACTTCTGGATACTACGCACAATATTTAAATGAAAAAGCTGATTTCTTAGCAAAAACTGCTAATGTTGTTGTTAATGATATTGATGGAAATTATTTATATACACCTGCTTTTAAAGGAAGTAGTGCATGTAGAAATTTTGCAGGCAGTATTGTTGCTAACGTATTTTTAGATAAATTTGATATTGATGAAGCATTTGATTATGCCGAACGTATGTCAAAATTGGAGATGTAATATGAAATCATTTAAAAAAATATTATTAACTTTATTAACTTCAATTTCAGTATTCACTTTTACAAGTTGTGGTAATGGAAATGGTGATACACCTATTCCAAATCCAGATACTGATATAGATAAAGATGAAGAAAAAACTTTTGTTGATTACACAACTAAAGATGAAGCAAGACTAAAACTTGATTATGAAGGCAAATCTTTCTTAAAAGATGGTGTAAGTAAAGTTAATTTAAAAACATGTATTGATGGGGATACCGCTCACTTTACAGAAGATGGAAGTGAAGAAACTATTAAATGTAGATTTTATGGAATTGATACTCCTGAATCTACAGGTAAAGTTCAACCTTGGGGTAAAGCCGCAAGTAACTTTACAAAAGAGAAATTAACTAACGCTAGTAAAAATGGAACAATTGTTATTTCTGTTCCAGGAGATGAATATTGTGTTCCAAGCCATGATTCAACTGGTACAAGATATTTAGCACTTATTTGGATTAATGAAACCACAAAAGATGCTAAATATGATGATTTAATTTTATTAAATTTATTACTTGTTCAAAATGGATATAGTGAAGTTAAAAACGCTAATGAAATGGAAAGACTTGAACCATCATTTAGAAGTGCATGGCAACAAGCTAAAGATTTTGAACTTAATATGTTCTCAGGAAAAGAAGATCCATTATTCAATTATGGTGATTATGAATCAGTTTCTCTTCTTGATATGAAGATTGAACTTGAAAACCAAATTAAAGCTGAAAAAGAAGGAAAAGAATATAAAAATAAATATGATGGTATGAACGTTAAAGTCGTTGGTACTGTTGTAGGATTTGCAAATAAAATTCTTTATTTACAAAATTATTATTCAAAAGAAAATGGTGGAAGATATGAATATGGTGAATACGCTGGAATTAATATTTTCTGTGGAATGAGTAGTTTAAATAGTAAATTTACAAAGAAAAATACATATTTACAAATTTGTGGTGTTGCAAGCGATAGTGAAAATTTTGGATTCCAAATTAGTGGAGTTACATTTAAAGCTTATAATCCAGGGGAAAATGATGCTCAAGTATTAATTTCACCTGAAGATAACACTGATGAATTCCAAATGTATGAATTTAGTCAAAAACTTAGTGATGTAACATCAACAAGTTATGAATATGTTAATTCACCAATCAATTTTGATGAAAATGTAGTTGTTACAGGTGGATATACATCTGATTCAGATTCAACTACTTTATATATTGAAAAAGAAGATGGAACAAAAATTGATTTTAATTTATTTGTTTCGTTCATCTATAAACCAGATTCTGCTAATCCATCTCTCCAATGGATTGATTATAAAGAATTTGTAGGACATACATTCAAAATATCTGGAATATGTTCATTACATAAAACAACAAGTGGAAATTATCAAATGCAAATAATTCCACGTACTGGAGACGATTTAGTTTTAATTAAATAGTTATGAAAAAGAAATCTTTATTAATTTTACCTTTAACACTTTTAACTCTTACAGGGTGCAATAAATCATCTAGTAAATTAACTAGTGAGAATTCTCCTTTTATTAGTGAAATTTATGTTTCATCTAATGTTTTTAATTCGTGTTTAGAAGTAACTAATAAAGATGAAATTAAAGAAGATATTTACTTAAATTTTTATAAAGATAAAGAACTACTATTAACTAGAAATTTAAAAGAAGATTTCAAAGATTCTAAAAACAAATCACTAGTATATTTAAATCCAAGTTTTAAAGAAAATTTATCTAATGTTGAAACATTAACATTAGAAAGTGATGTTATATATGGATTTAATTATATTGAAATAGTAAATAGTGAAAATGAAGTTTTAGATAGTGTTGGAACAAAAGGCTATTCAAATCCTTATATTGAAAAAGGTTCATTAATTAGAAATGAAAATTCATTATATGGAATTCCAACATTCTCATCTTTATCATGGTATAAAGTTGGTGCTAATAACACTAAATATCTAGGAAATATAAATACTCCATTAAAATATGATGATTTCATTAAAGGTCCTGAATTAATGGAAAGTTACTTAATACTTGATTTTGCTAAAAATAATCAAGCATGTGGAGGAGTTTATGAAACTACAGTATCTTCTTATGGAGATGGAGATACAACAAACTTCACTTTTTCAGGAATTGAAGGATTAGATGAAGTAGAAAGAACAAGATATTATCTTGTTAATACTCCAGAAATTGATCATACTTCAGAAGGAAGTGCTATTGTTGAACAACCTTGGGGTGTTGCAGCTATGAATTATACAAATGATATTTTGAAAAATGCAAAACACATTTTAATTCAAAGTGCTTATGGAAGTGGTGCTCAATTAAGAGAAACTTATAAAAGATTACTTGGTTTTGTATGGTACACATATGAAGAAAATCCAAAAGCAAGTGATTATAAATTATTAAATTACGAATTAGTTTATGAAGCTTATGGTGCATTTATGACTGGTTCAACATTAGATGATATGTTATCTAATGAAATTCCATATTATTATTACTTTAGTTATGCAAGTGATCTTGCAAAGTCTAAAGGAATAAAAATTCATGGAGAAAAAGATCCTAATTTTAATTATTAAAGGAGAACAAATATGTATTGTCAACATTGTGGAAAAGAATTCAAAATTGATGAAAATAAATTAGCAAAAATTGAAGGAAACGAAAAGAATAAAGCTTTAATCTTAGATCCAAGAGTCGAAAAAGCTTATGTTTGTCCTCGTTGTAATCATATTGTTAAATCTCATTTAGATGAACATGATTTAAAAGAATTATCTCAAGCAAGTCACTCAGAAGTTCATAGAGCAAAAAATAAATTTTCAACTGGAATGGTTTCATTAATGATTGGATTAATCTTAACTTGCATTTCATTCTTATTCTTATCTATGGCATATAAAGCAACTAACAATTACCAAATTGTTTATGGTGTTGAATTCTATGTCTTTGTTACTTTATTAACTCTTGGTGTTATCTTACTTGCATTTGGTATTACTTATATAACAATAGGTTTATATCGTAGAAATAAGTATCAAAATCTTTTAAAAGATATTCAAAATGATACTTTTGTACAATAATTTGGTTTAATGACGTATCGTCTTAAATATAAAAAAATAAATAAATTCGGAGGAAATTATGAAAAGAAGATTTATTAATGCCTTAACATTATCTGGAGTAGCTGTTTTAGGCCTTGTTGGACTTGTTGGTTGTGGTCAAAAATCAGTAAGTGCAATTTCTATTTCAAACAAAGAAGAATTAGGAAAAGATTGGAAGTATGGTGAAGCTGCAAGAACTTTATCATTTACTTTTGAAGGTTTAGAAGTAGATGCAGCAACAGCTATCAAAGAAGGTTCTTTAAAAGTTGTTTCAAGTGATGCTGAAATCATCGCTGTTAGTGGTTCAACATTAACAACAACTGGCGTTGGTAGTGCTACTATTACTGCTACATATACAAATAGTGGTGAAAATGGAACAAGTGTTACTGATAGTGTTTCATTAAAAGTTTTAGCAAGTAAAGCTGAAGTTACAAGTTTAACTGTTTCTAATAAATTAGAATTACAAGAAGAATGGAAAAAAGGTGAAGAAAACAGACAATTACAATTTGATTTTGGTGGCGTAGAAATTAATGCTGGTCAAGCTATTAAAAACGGTTCATTAAAAGTCGAATCTGATAATCCTGAAGTTGTTTCAACAATTGGTTCATATATTTCACCTGTTGGTATTGGTTCAGCTACAATTACTGCTTCTTATACAAATCAAAAAGAAAGTGGTTCAGATAGAGTTGTTACAGATAGTTTCAAAGTTGTTGTTACTGAAAATGCTAGTGAACAAGCAGCTAAAGTTGTCACTTTAAAAGAATTTAAAGAACTTACAATTTCAACTGATAGTGATGGTAATTTAGTTAATAAAGAACTTTACCAAGTTACAGGTAAAATTAAAGGATTTGGTTCTAAAGAATCAAGTTTAACTGAAAATGCTAGTGATGCTGGTCAATATGGTAATATGTTCTTAGAAGATGAAGATGGTACATCTTTACAAATTTATGGTTCAACATGTACAAATACTGCTTTAACATTTGCTGATGGTAAATGGAAATTCTCAAATCCAAAAGATTTCTCAAGTAGTGAATTTGGTCAATCATTAAAAGTTGGTGATGAAGTTACAATGCTTTTAATTAGATGTGATTATAAAACAGCTATTGAAGGTTGTGGTAGATTTGTTGCAGGACCTTCATTAATCGATGCAACTGAAGTTTCTTTAGCTGATGTCGTTAATGATAGTGATGTAACTGTAAGTGGTAAAGTTTTCGTTACAGAAGCAACAATTAAAGGATTTGGCAATAAAGAAGCTAGTTTAGTTGACGAAGCAAAGGGTGCTGGTCAATATGGTAATATGTTTGTTACTGATGGAACAAACACTATCCAAGTTTATGGTGCAACAGAAAGTACAGGTGCAATTGCTTGGACTGGAACAAAATTCAAATTTACTAATCCAAAAGATTTCTTAACTGGTGAAGTTACATCAACTTTAAAAGCTGGAGATAAGATTAGATTCGTTTGTATTAGAGCTGATTATAGTGGTACAAAAGAAATTTCTGTCCAATCTATTACTAAAGTTAGTGAATAATTAAATTTATAATTTTAAAAGGAGATAACTTAATT
>CAVKZU010000104.1:0-17450 GCA_963660725.1 Lachnospiraceae bacterium
CTCAAAAAACTCAAAATTCTAGCATTTTAAATGAATTAGAAAATTCTAATAATAAGTTTTTTGTTATTAATTTAGTAGATAGAACAAGTGGAAATGCAATTATTAAAAAATGTAAATCTAAAAATGTTCCAGTTGTTTTCTTTAATAGAAGACCATTATCAAATGATTTAATTTATGATGATAGTAATTTTTTCTATGTTGGAAGTGATCCAGAATATGAAGGAATTTTACAAAGTGAAGTTATTAATGATTATTTTATTGATTTAGATAATTTTAAAGAAAAATTTGATAAAAATAAGAATGGGAAATTAGATATTATTTTAATTAAAGGAGAAAGAAGTCATCAAGATGCTGAAATTAGAAGTTTTGCAGTTATTTCTTCTCTTATTGACTATGGATACGATATAAATATTCTTTCTTCTTCATATTGTAATTGGAATAGAGATCAAAGTTATAGTTATTTTGAATCGATATATGAAGGTTTTAAAGACGATATTGATTTAGTTATTTCTAATAATGATTCAATGGCTTTAGGGGTTAGTGATTATTTAAAGACTTTAAGAGAAAATGAAGATAATAAATTAAGTGAAGAATTTTTCCCAATTGTTGGGATTGATGGAACAAAAGAAGGAATTGAAGCTTCTAAAAATGGAAATTTAATTGGTACTATTAAAAATGATGCAGAAAAAGAAGCTCATGCAATCTATGAAGTTATTAAATATACTTTAAATAATAAAGATTTTAAGGATTTTCCATATACTATTGATAATAATTTTATATTGATAAAAGGATATAAAATTGAATTTTTTAATGATATTGAAATAAAAGAAGAATAGAATATTAGATATGCTTAAAAAAGACTTATTACAAATTTTAAAGGATACAATTATTGCAGTTATTATTACTTTAATTATCTTTTTATTTCAATTTTTATCTCATTTTACGATTTCTTTATATTCAAAAATCAATCCAAATAATTCATTATTAATTCTTTCAATTTATGGAATTTTAATGGTAGTTTTTTCGCTTATTGAATTAGTAATCGTAATGTATTACGAAAAAAGAGAAGATTTTTTAGATCATTTAACTATTGATTTAAAAAAAGTACGTAAAAGGAATCTTGTTTTTAAAATTTTAGTAGTATTTTTAACGTGTCTGATGTCTTTTTTTATTGGACTTGCTTTAGGAGAAGAAGGTCCAAGTGTTTTACTTGGTTCGATTATTGGACTTTTAGTAGGAAGAATTTTTAATAAAAATGAAGAAGAAGTTAAATTAACTAATCTAGGAGCGTCTATTGGATACGCACTTGCATTTTTAAATCCAGTAGCAGGATTATTTAAATTTTATAAAAATAATAAAGGAATAAGTCTTAATTTAAAAGAATATTTAAGAGCAATCTATTCTTTAATAATTTCATATTTATTATTAAGTTTATTAAAAGGTCAATTTTTATATACCTTATATTTTAATTTAACTGATTATATAGAAGGTCCAATATGTTTAGTATTTTTAGTTTTACCTTTTATTATCTTTTTATGTTCTTATTTATATGAACAAGTTATTGCGGTTGTTAGATATTTAGTTAAACGTAAAAAGATTATTAATTATATTATTTATCCAATTGTTTTGGTTGTTTTTAGTATTTTATTAAGAATTTATTACCCAATCCTTTTAGGAAGTGGATCAAATATTATTTCATCATCTTTAATGAATTTTTCTATTTCTACATTATTTATATATTTAATTATTAGATTTGTTTTTGTTATTTTTTCTTTTACATCAAAATTTAAAGGAGGGGTTGTTTTACCTACAGTTTCTTTTGGATTTTTAATTGGGAAAATAGTTACAAGTTTAATTTCACTTTGGATTTATAAACTTAGTCAAAATGAAGAATTAATTATTATTATAATTTCTGGATGTTTATTCTATTCATTTGTTTTTAAAGAAATATTTGTAGGTGCTTCTTTAATTTTTTCATTTGGAAATCCTTTAATTTTACTTGGTCCAATTGTTATTACTAGTGCAATTTCTTATGTTTTACTTAAAAAAACTCCAGTTTATTCAATTGAAAAATTCTTAAATGAGAAATTTAGTTAAAAAAATGCGTTATATTCTATAAATTTTACTTTTAATTTGTTAAAATTTATGTATGAAAAAAGGCGTTAAAATTGTTGTTTTTACTCTACTTGGAGTAATTTTAGTTCCTACTTTAACTGTAGGAAGCTACATGAGTTATGTAGCGTTATCTTATAAAAGAATTGAAGATAATAAGAATTTAGAAATTAATCATAATTCTAAATTAAAAGAAGTTAATACTAATGAAGAATTATCAATTACATCTTTTAATATTGGTTTTGGTGCGTATTCAAATGATTATACATTCTTTATGGATACTGGATACGACGAAAATGGAAATACTGTTACAGGACATTATGGAAAAGGTAGAAGTAAGGAAGAAACTTTAAGAAATACTAATGGATGTATTGATATTGCAAAAGAAATTAACAGTGATTTTTATGTATTTCAAGAAGTTGATACATTAGGAGATAGAAGTTATAACGTTAATCAAAAAGAAATGATTAATGATTCTTTTAAAGAATACGATAATGTATACGCTATTAACTATGATAGTGCATATCTTTTCTATCCTTTATATGATCCAATTGGTAAATCTTTAAGTGGATTAAATACATTATCTAAATACGAAATTAAAGAAAGTGTTAGAAAATCATACACAATTTCTACTGGATTTGATAAATTTTTTGATTTAGATAGATGTTTTGAAGTTAATAGAATTAATGTTAAAGATTCTTCTAAAGAATTAGTAATTATTAATAACCATATGTCAGCATATGATGAAGGTGGATATATTAGAAATTCTCAACTTAATGAATTAAATAGTTATATAATGGAAGAATATAATAAAGGTAATTATGTTGTAGTTGGTGGGGATTTCAATCATGATTTATTAGCGTATAATCCTAATGCAAGTCAAAAATACACTTCATCAAATCCATCTTTTAAAGATTTATATAATCAAAAAACACCTGATTGGGTATCTTATTTATTTAATGAAGATGGCACAAGTCAAATTGATTCTTCTTTAAAAGTTTATGGTGCTGAAAATGTTCCAACCTGTAGAAGTGCTAATGAAGTTTATAGAGAAGGAATCAGTTTTGTTAAAACAGTTGATGGATTTATCGTTTCTAGTAACGTAGAAGTTTCAAGTGTTGAAGCATTTAGAGTTGGTGAAACTGCTTTTGCGTATAGTGATCATCAACCTACAAAACTTACTTTTAAATTAAAATAGGAGGTAAAATATGCCTAATATTGAAGAAATATTAAATAAATTATCTATTAATGAAAAGATTGAATTTTTAAGAGGGATTAACTTTTGGGAACTTAAAAAAGATGATCGTTTCAATTTGAAAGGAATTAGAATGAGTGACACTACAAGTGGTATTCGTAAAGTTTCTTTAAATGTTGGATTAAATGAAGTTCCTGATAAAAGTGTTTTATATCCAACAAGTAGTACTTTAGCTTGTTCTTTTGACCGTAAATTATTAGAAAATGTCGGTAAGAATGTTGCTTTAGATGCTAAAGCACAAGGAGTTAATTGTGTTTTAGGACCTGGAATTAATATTAAAAGAAGTCCATTATGTGGTAGAAATTTTGAATATTTTAGTGAAGATCCATATCTTACTGGTGAACTTGCTTTAAGTTACGTTAAAGGAATGGAAGTGGAAAAAGTTGCAAGTTGCTTAAAACATTTTGCATGTAATTCTACTGAAAATGAAAGAGCTAGAATTAATGAAGTTGTAGATGAAAGAGCATTACATGAAATTTACCTTGAAGCATTTAGAAAAGTAATTACTTCTACAAAAGTTGGAAGTGTTATGACTTCTTACAATAAAGTAAATGGAGTTTATACTGCTGAAAATAAATACTTATTGAAAGATGTATTAAGAGATACTTATCATTATGATGGATTAATTGTATCAGATTGGATGGCAGTTAATGATTCAATTGAATCATTATTTAATGGACTTGATTTAGAAATGCCAAATTGTGGTAATTTAAATTATTTTAAATTATTAGAAGCATATAATAATAAAAAAATTACTGAAGAAGATATCAATAAACCTTTAAGAAATATTTTAAATTTCATTTATAAATATCAAGATATTGAAGCAGTATCAAAAGATTTTGATTCTCATCATGAATTTGCGGTTAAAGCTGCTGAAGAATCAATCGTTTTATTAAAAAATGAAGATGAAGTATTACCATTTTCTAAAAACGATACTATTTTACTTATTGGTGATTTAGTTAAAAATCCTCATATTGGTGGAAAAGGTAGTGCATGTGTTAACCCTTACAAAGTAGAAGATTTCTTCTTTAATTTAAAGAAATTTACTAGTCATTACACATATCTTAAAGGGTATGATGATGAAGACGATAATGAAAATTCCAAATTATTAAAGAGTGTTTTAGAAAACGCTAGAAATAAGAATAAAATCTTAGTATTTTTAGGTACTTCAGAAAGTGAAGATAGTGAAGGATTTGATTTAGAAGACGCAAAACTTTCTAAAAATCAAATCAATTTAATTAATGAATTATATAAAGTTAATAAAAATATAATTGTTGTTTTAGAATCTGGAAACGTTAAAGAATTGCCATTTATTGATAAAATTAAAGGATTATTTGTTACTTATTTAGCAGGTGAAGGATTAAATAAAGCATTAATCAATACTTTATATGGTGAAAATAACCCATCTGGAAGATTAAGCGAAACTTACTTTAAAGAATTAAAAGATCATCCAAGTTACAATTATTTAGACAATAATTTAATTGATAATTTACATAAAGAATCAATTTTTGTAGGATATCGTTATTTTGCATCATTCCCTGAAAAAGTATTATTCCCATTTGGATATGGATTAAGTTACTCAACATTTGAATATCAAAATATCAATATTGATAGAAATACATTACATAAAGATGAATCTTTATATGTATATTTAGATATTTTTAATAAATCAAATAGAGACGCTAAAGAAGTCATTCAAGTTTATATTGAAAAACCAAACGATAAAGTATTTAACGCTAAAAAAGAATTAAAGAATTTTGATAAAGTAGAAGTTAAAGCAAATGGTAATTACCATTTAACTTTAAAATTAGATTACAAAGATTTTGAATATTATGATATAAAAACTCATTCTTATCGAGTAGAAAAAGGAAATTATAAAGTATATGTATCTAAAGATTCTTTAAATGATTTACAAGTTTTTGATTTATTTATTGAAGGAGAAGAAATTGAATCTCCATATTTAAAAGAAGTTAGCGATAATAAAGATTCTTCTTTAATCGAATCAAAACTTAAAGGGAGTAGATATTTTACTAAAGAAGTTAGTGAATTAAGTGATGCCGAATTTAAAGAAATTGATGAAAATATTGTTATTAATGATCCAAAAGACTATAAATTTGATTATTCTTCATCTTTTAATGTTGCAATTAAATTAGGAAGTAAAGGCGCTAAAAAGGTTAAAAATATTATTTCTTTATACCCTAAATTAAAGAATAATAAAGAAGGTCAAGCATACGCATTTGGAACACCTTTAAGACAATTTATGTATTTTGTTCCAGGCATCAAAGAATCTGATTTAGATTTATTAATTAAAGTATTTAATAACGAAAATCCAATTGTAAACGCTACTAAATTTTTAAATGCACTTAAAAAGGTTGCAAAGAAATAGTATGAAAAAATTAAATGCAAAAAATACTACATTACTATTTTTAGCTGCGTTTATTTGGGGTATTACTTTTGTATTCCAAGCAATTGCTGCTAAATATATGGATGCATATAGTGTTTTATTTTTACGTAGTGTTATTGGAAGCCTTACTCTTTTACCTTTTGTAATTTATTCATTAAAAAGAGATAAAGAAGCTGGAATTAAATATAAAAAGAAAGATTTATTATTATCTGGACTTATTTGTGGATTATTTTTAACTCTTGCAAGTTTATTCCAACAAATGGGACTTGAATCAACAAGTGCATCAAAAACTGGATTTATTACTGCAGTTTATATTATTTTAGTACCAATATTTGGAATATTTATGAAGAAAAAGCTTCATATTAATGTTTTAGTTGCAGTTATTATTGCTTTTTTAGGATTGTTTTTTCTTTCTTATAACTTTGGAGAAGGTTTATCTTTTAATCCAAGTGATTTTATTATTTTACTTGGTGCAGTTTTATTTGCAGGTCAAATATTAACAATTGACCATTATTGTTCAAAAGTTAATGTTTTACTTTTATCAATGGAACAATTAATTGTTCAAGCAATTGTTTCTTTAATTACAGGATATATTATTAAAGGAAATACATTCTTAGTAAGTAATACTTATAATGTAGAATCAATTATTTCTATTTTATTTATTGGAGTTTTCTCAAGTGCTATAGCATATACTCTCCAAATGTTTGGTCAAAAAGGGTATGATCCAAGTAAAGCAAGTATTATTTTATCAATGGAAAGTGTTTTTAGTTCAATATGTGCAATTATTATTTATACTTTCTATAAATTTAGTGATGTTGATCAATATATGAGCCCTAGTCAAATAGTTGGTGCAGTATTAGTATTTAGTGCAGTCTTAATTTCCCAGATAGATTTTACGAAATTTAATAAAAAGAATAAGAATATAGAAGAAAATAACATAAATTTAGAAGATAAAGAAAAAGCCGAATCTTAATTTGATTCGACTTTTTTAATAAAATTATCTGCTAAATTTACCCAACATTGTAAATCTTTATTGTAATATTCTAACTTTTCTGGAGTAATTGCAGTTTCATCTGCTAAAGCACTTCCATGAATTCCATGTCTAAATATTTTCATTTCACAATATCTAGAATTTAAATCCATGTTATATTTAAATAATAAAGTATTTTCCCAAGGGACTGTTTGATCATCAATTGTAGTCCAGATAAATGAAGGAGGAGTAGTGTTATCTATTCTATTTTCAATACTATATTTATAGATATTTTTATCGTTTAATCTTCCTTTAAGTAGATTATTTTTACTTCCTTCATGAGTGTATTTTCCAAAAGTAATAACAGGATAAGAATAAATTGAACCTTTAATATATTTATTAATTTCGTGTGTTGTAGATGCAAGACCTGCTAAATGGCCTCCTGCACTAAAACCTAAAGTATAAATATTTGGGAATAAATTGTGTAAATAATTAATTACAAATTTAATTTCTTTTTCTTGTAAAGGCAAATGATCTGGAGCGACACTATATCTAAATATTGCAGTATTATACCCTAAATATTGGAATTTATTCATAATAGGTGCACTTTCTCTAGGACTAAGATGACTATATCCTCCTCCTGGAAAGATTAAGATTAATGGAGTGTCTTTAGAATACGATTTATTAATAATTAATTCCCCTTTGATTGAAGAATTTAAACTATTTAAATCAATAAATTCAATTTTATCTTCCATTTCATAAGTATTTTTATCTACTCTTACTAAAATACCATCATCTTCAATCATTAAAGGGTTTTCATCTTTTAAAGTCATATCTTTATAACCTTTTCTTTTAACTTTAATAAAGAAAATTATAAAGAAGATAAGTGAGAATAATCCAATAATACCATTTGATATTCCCATAGAGAGTCCAGCAGCTTCACTTCCAATATTTGGAAAGAATTTTTGGAGAATAAATAATACTCCAATTCTTGTAACAATTCGTAAAATATTATTAATTGCTGCTAGAAATGTTTGTCCATATCCATATAATAGTCCAAGTACTACTGAATTAAGTGCTAACGCAGGGATTGAGAAACAATCATATTGATAGATATTTTTGATTTGTGCTAAGAATTCTGGAGAAGTGTTTTTTGTAGAAAAGAGTGCAATAATTTGATCTTCAAAGAATACTCTTGTTACTAAAAATCCTATCGCTGCCCAAATTAAATTAATACATAAACATCTTAAGAATACCTTAAATGTTCTTTTCATATTCTTATTACCTAAATTTTGAGCAACAATTGAAGATTCACTATCTTCAAAACAAGTACCTGGATTTGTAACAAGACCACATATATTATTAGAAATACCTAAAGCACCAACGGTTAATGCACCATATTCAGCGCACATTGCGTTAACGCCAACTTTTCCTAAAGAAATAACAACTTTTCCTAAAAATAATGGGAATGATATTTTAATGATTTGTTTTACATACATCCATTTTAAAGATAATTCTTTAAAAGTAATCCTAAATATATTAGATTTTTTAAACATTAAATATCCTGCAATTAACGCCATTGAAAGTTGAGCACAAATACTTGCAAGTTCAACATAAATTAAACTATCAACTTTCATTCCATAAATAAATAAAGCATTAAGTACTAATTTAACTGCTAAATTAATAATATTCATTACGAAAATAATTTTGGTATTACCTTTTGATTTTTCTAAAGCTATCCCGACATTATTAAATACAATTAGTATTTGTTCTATTAATTGAAGTTTAAAATATCCATCACTAACACTTAATAATGCATCAGGTACTCTACATAATTTTAAAATAAATGAGGAAAATGGGATTAAAAGTAAGAAAATTGCGTCTACAATCAAAGTCATAGTAAAAATAACATTACTATATTTTCTAGCGTCTTTTATTTTTCCAGCTCCATAACATCTAGATACTAAAATCGCACCACCTGATGCAATTCCTATGCCTAAAGCACTAATTAAATTTTTAATTTGGGAAATTGTAGCGACTGCACTAACGCTAGTATCACCAATTTGAGCAACCATTACTTGATCAATTAAATTGAATAAAGAATTCATGAATTGATAGAAAAATAATGGCATTGTGATATATAAAACTGTTTTCCATAAATTTCCAGTTAATACATTTCTTCTAATTTTTTCTTCTTTTGATATCATTTTACTATTCATAACTTAAATATTTTATTCTTAGAAATTATAAAAATATATATTTTTATATAAAAATTAATTAGAAAAATTCATATTGTGCGTTAAACACAATGAATTTATTTTTAAGAATAAATATAATATTATCGATTAAATAGGAGAAAATTATGTCAACAATCAACATCGAAAATTTAAATAAAATTTATGACAATGGTTTCCATGCTGTTCATGATTTTAATTTAAACATTAAAGACAAAGAATTTATTATTCTTGTTGGTCCTTCTGGATGTGGTAAATCCACAACTTTAAGAATGATTGCCGGCCTTGAAGATATTAGTAGTGGTAAATTATTTATCGATGATAAATTATGTAATAAATTATCACCACGTGAAAGAGGTATCTCCATGTGTTTCCAAAGCTATGCTTTATATCCTACTATGTCAGTTTATGATAACTTAGCATTCGCATTAAGAATTGCAGGTTATGATGAAGATGAAATCGAAAGAGAAGTCGATAAAACTGCTAAAATGTTAGGAATTGAAACATATCTTGGAAGAAAACCTAAAGCTTTATCAGGTGGTCAACAACAACGTGTTGCTTTAGGAAGAGCGTTAATTCAACATTCTAAAGTTTTCTTAATGGATGAACCATTATCAAATCTTGATGCTATCCAAAGAGTCAATATGCGTAGTGAAATTAGAAGAATTCATAATGAAGTTGGTTCTACAACAATTTATGTTACTCACGACCAAATTGAAGCTATGACAATGGCAGATAGAATTATTGTTATGAAAGATGGATATGTCCAACAAATTGGTACACCAAAAGAATTATATTTCACTCCAAGAAATATGTTCGTTGCTGGATTTATTGGTGATCCTCAAATGAACTTTATTTATGGTAAAGTTGAAGGATCAGATTTTATTAGCGAAGATGGCGTAAAAGTTTCATTAAAAGGTTATGATGAATCACGCTTAAGTGCAGCTAGTAAATTAGAAAAAGTTGTTTTAGGTTTTAGACCTGAAGCATGTGAGTTAGGTAAAGAAAAATCTGACGATCACAGTTTCGAAGCTTCAATGCTTGTTGAAGTTAGCGAAATGTTAGGTGATACAGTTAATATCTATGGTTATTTTGGAAAGAAAAATATGGCTATTAAATGTACACCATTTGAAAAATTTGAAGTTAATAAGGAATTAAAGTTTGTGGTAGATTATAAAAATACAATTTTATTTAATGCAAAAACTGAAGAAATCGTCTTCGGTGAATTAAATAAGAAGATTCATGAAAAGAAATCAAGTAAAGTTAAAATTATGCAATTTGGTGAAGGTAACTTCTTAAGAGCTTTCTCAGATTGGATGATTCAAAAAATGAATGATAGTGGAGTTTATGATGGACATGTTGTCGTTGTTCAACCACTCGAATTTGGTAGAGTTGATGATTTAGCAAAACAAGATGGCTTATATACTCTCTATTTACAAGGTATTAAAGATGGTAAGAAAGTTAGAGAACACCAAGTTATTGATGTTTTAGATGATTTCATTAATCCATATAGAGATTGGGAAAAATACTTAAAATATGCTGAAAGTGAAGATTTAGAAATCGTTCTTTCAAATACAACAGAAGCTGGTATTACATTAGATCCAACTGATATTGATTTTACAAAAACACCTCGTACATTCCCAGGAAAAGTTGTTGCTTTATTAAAACATAGATTTGAACATTTCCATGGTGATAAAACAAAAGGTTTAGGCTTTATTGCTTGTGAATTAATTGATAACAATGGTGATGAATTAAAGAAATGTGTTTTAGAATTAGCTAAACTTGCTAAATTAGATGATACATTTATCGCTTGGGTTAACGAAGCTTGCCACTTCACATCAACATTAGTTGATAGAATCGTTCCAGGATATCCACGTGCTGATATCGAAAAGATTACAAGTGAATTAGGCTATGTTGATAGTTCAATCGTTGTTGGTGAAATCTTCAATTTATGGTGCTTAAAGAAAGAAGCTTGGATTGAAGAAAAATTCCCAGTTAATAAAGTTGGTGGAGATGTCGATGCTCGTTATGTTGATGACATTAAACCTTATAAACAAAGAAAAGTTTCTATTTTAAATGGTTGCCATACAACTATTGTTCCAGTTGCATATCTTTCAGGTATTGATGCTGTTAAAGAATCAGTTGAAAATCCAGTAGTTGGTAAATTTGCTAGAGAATTCGTCTATGATGAAGTTATCCCTACAATTGATTTACCACATGATGATATGGTTAAATTTGCAGACAGTGTTTTTGAAAGATATTCAAATCCATTCGTTCACCATTTATTAATGTCAATTGCATTAAATTCAATCTCAAAATATAGAGAAAGAGTTTTACCAACAGTTAAAAAATACATTGCAAAAGAAGGTAAATTACCAGAACACGCTTTATTCTCACTTGCAAGTTTAATTAAATTCTATGGTGGAAAACGTGGAGAAGAAGATATCGCTTTAAATGATAATCCAGAATATTTAGAATTCTTCAAAGATGTTTATTCAAAAGGTTTATCATCAAAAGATTTAGTCCATGCAGTCTTAAGTAATACTTCATTCTGGGGAGAAGATTTAACATTAATTCCTGGTGTTGAAGATAAAGTTCTTGAATGTTACGATTTAATTTCTAAAAAAGGAATGAAAGAAGCTTTAAAGAAATTTGGAGAATAATTATTAATAATATGAATAAAACAATTATTATTAATGAAAATGATAATGTAGCAGTTGCTTTAACTAACCTTTCTAAAGGTGAAGTTTATAACGACGTTACATTACTTGAAGATATTACTCAAGGTCATAAGTTTGCTTTAAAGGATTTCAAAAAAGGTGAAAATATCATTAAATATGGTTATCCAATTGGAAGAGCTACAAGTGATATTAAAAAAGGTGAACATGTCCATGAACACAATGTCGAAACTAATTTAAGTGGTGAACTTGAATATAAGTTTGGTGGAGATTTTAAAGATAACTTTAAAATTAACTCAGACCAAAAAGTAAGAGTTTTTAAAAGAAAATTTAATAAATATGGTATTAGAAATAACCTTCTTATCGTACCAATGGTAGGATGCGTTAATTCTATGGCTGAATTAATTAAAGAAAAATTTGTAAAAGAAGTTGATACATCCAAAATTGATGACGTTATCGTTACAAAACATCCTTTTGGATGTTCTCAACTTGGAGATGACTTCGAAAATACAGTTAAAACATTACAAGCAATTGTAAAACATCCTAATAATGGTGGTGTCTTAGTTTTTGCTTTAGGTTGTGAAAATAACCAACTTGACGCATTTAAAGCAACTTTAGGTGAATATGACACTGAAAGAGTTAGATTTTTAAAAGCTCAAGATGTTGAAAATGAAGTAGAAGAAGGCGTTAAATTATTAAAAGACCTTTATTCTAATATGATTAAAGATGAAAGAGTTGAAGCTCCAATTTCTGTTATCAATATTGGATTAAAGTGTGGTGGTAGTGATGGCTTTAGTGGAATCAGTGCTAATCCACTTGTTGGAATGATGAGTGATTACATGGTTAAAGAAGGTGGTACTACTGTTTTAAGCGAAGTTCCTGAAATGTTTGGTGCTGAACAAATCTTAATGGCAAGAAGCAAAGATGAAGAAACTTTCAATAAAATTGTTCATTTAATTAATGGTTTTAAAGAATATTATACTGCTCATAACCAAGTTTGTTATGAAAATCCAAGCCCAGGTAATAGAGCAGGTGGTATTACTACTTTAGAAGATAAATCATTAGGATGTGTTCAAAAAGCTGGAACAAGTCAAGTTAATGATGTTTTATATTTAGGTGATGAACTTAAAGAAACAGGTTTAAATTTATTAAATGGACCTGGAAATGATTTAATGGCTTGTACAAATCTTGCTTGTATTGGATGTCATGTAATTTTATTTACAACTGGACGTGGTACTCCATTTGGAACATTTATTCCTACTTTAAAGATTGCTACAAATACTCCTCTTGCTACTAAAAAAGCAAACTGGATTGATTTCAATGCAGGTCAAATTGTTGATGGAGTTTCTAAAGAAGAAGTCTTCAATAATTTCAAAAATTTAATTATTTCTGTTATCAATGGCGAAAAGAAAGCTAAAAATGAAGAAAATTCATTTGAAGAAATTTCTATTTTCAAGGATGGAGTTACATTATAAACATGAAAGTTGGTATTAGACTTCATGATTTAGCAAAAGAATCATATAAAACCATCTTTAAAAAATGCAAAGATGCTGGATTTGATTATATTCAATTAGTATTTAAGAAAGCATTACTTGATGATAATAATGAAATTATGTTATTTAATAAAGAAAATGCTTTAAAAGTTAAACCTTATTTAGAAGAAAGTGGATTAAAAGTTTCAATGCTTGGAGCATATTTTAATCCAGTCCATTCTAATAAAGAACTTGTTAGAAAGAATGTTGAGTATTTTAAAGAACATTTAAAATACGCTGATATTTTAAATGCAGAATATGTTGGAAGTGAAACTGGATCTTATAATGATGATAAATGGACTTATAATCCTAAAAATCAAACAGAAACTGGATATAGAGAATCTATTGAAGTATTTAAAGATTTAGTAGTAACTGCTGAAAAATATAACAAAACTATTTTAATGGAACCTGCATGGGGACACATCATGTATGATGTTGATACATTAAAAAGATGTGTTGATGAAATTAATTCTCCTAATGTAAAAGTTACTATTGATATTTATAACCTTTTATATATAGGAAATTATAAAAATTATAAAGAAATATTCCATTATGCATTAACTACATTTTCTAAAGATATTAAAGTAATTCACTTAAAAGATTTTAATGTTGAAGATGATTCTTTAAAACAATGTGGTCTTGGAAAAGGTATTATCGATTTTGATTATATTATTAAAGAAGTTAAATTATACGCTCCTGAAGCAGTCCTTACTTTTGAAGGAGTAACAGGAGAAGATATCAAAACTTCCTTAGAATTAATTAAATCAATTATTAATAAAAACTAATAAAAAGCACTTCGGTGCTTTTTTTAATACGGTTTTATGTTAAAATTAATAAGCATAAACAAAAGAAAAGGTATAAAAATGGAAAGAAAAGTTATTTTAACTGGTGATAGACCAACAGGAAGATTACATGTTGGTCATTATGTTGGAAGTTTAAGAAGAAGAGTTGAACTTCAAAATCAAGGTGGTTTTGATGATATTTTTATTATGATTGCAGATGCTCAAGCATTAACTGATAATTATGATAATCCTGGTAAAGTTAGAGATAATATCATCGAAGTAGCACTTGATTATTTATCATGTGGACTTGATCCAAAAAAATGTCATATCTTCATTCAAAGTGAAGTTACTGAACTTACAGAATTAACATTCTATTATTTAAATTTAGTAACTCTTTCTACTTTAGAAAGAAATCCTACAATTAAAAGTGAATTAAAGATGAGAAATTTTGGAGAATCAATTCCAGTTGGATTTTTAACATATCCAATTTCTCAAGCAAGTGATATTACTGCTTTTAAAGCAAATATTGTTCCAGCAGGAGAAGATCAATCTCCAATGATTGAACAAACTCGTGAAATTGTTAGAAAATTTAATTCAATTTATGATGGTAAATTAGTAGAACCAAAGATTTTATTACCAGATAATGAAGCATGCTTACGTTTACCTGGTACTGATGGAAAAGCTAAAATGTCTAAATCTTTAGGAAATTGTATTTATTTAAGTGATTCTAAAGAAGAAGTAAACGCTAAAGTAATGAAAATGTTTACTGATCCAAATCATTTAAAGATTACAGATCCAGGAAATGTTGAAAATAATACAGTTTTTACGTATTTAGATGCATTCTGCACAGATGAAATGTTTACCAAATATCTTCCTGAATATCCAAATCTTGATGCTTTAAAAGATCATTATAGAAAAGGTGGATTAGGAGACGTTAAAGTTAAAAGATTTTTAGCAAATGTTTTAAATGATTGTTTAGAACCAATTAGAACAAAAAGAAAAGAATTAGAACAAAATATCCCTTATATTTATGAAGTCTTAAAAGAAGGTACAACATACGCAAGAAGTGTTGCTCAAGAAACTTTAAAAGAAGTTAAAGAGTCAATGAAAATTAACTATTTTGAAGATGAAACATTTCTTCCTACAATGGTAGAGAAATATAAAAATAAATAAAATTTTTATAAAATAAAAGTCCGATAAATATCGGTCTTTTTTTGAATTCGGTAAAAAAAGTTCGTGTTGTATACAACAAATATTTGACACTTATAATTGAATTAATTAAAATATATTGTAATGTAAGGGCTTTCAAATGAGTTTAAAGAAATATAAATTTATTGATTTATTTATTTTCACCGCCATTGCAGTTGCTTTTGAAGCATTAAACTTCTTTGCAACGACAAAGATTCAAGGTGAATATCAGTTAATATTCTTGTCATATTCGGTAATATTATCCTTAATATGTATTTATCGAATAGGATTAGGTGGAATTGTAGTTTCACTTGCTGGAGGACTTACAGCATGTGTTGTGGCAAAGTCGTCTGAACTGTCACAATATATAGCCTATATAGTTGGAGCGTTATCAATTTTAATACCAGTTATAATATTCCAATATATAATAGGAAGGAAAACATTAAAGAAAAATTATGTATTTATACCATATTTAATAATATGTTATGCATTTATGATTTTATCGAGATGTTTAGTACTTGCATTATTTAACATAGATTCATTTATGGATACTTTTACTAAAAACTTAAGAGTAGAAATTGTCCTAGAAAGTATGAGTTTAGTAATTTCAATTATCATTGCATTTGTTGCTAACCGTAAGAATTCTCAACTACTTGTTGAAAGTGAAGAATATGTTAGATATGTTCAAGAACGAAATAAATTAGGTCATCTTAAAGAATATCAAGAAGCTCCTAATTTCAATAGCGATAGACCATTTACTGAATTTGGTCAAATCGATAATTCTAATTTATTAGATGGTGGAGAGTTAACCGCCAAAGAACTAAAGGAACTAGATGATTTATATAAATCTCATCAAAATGATAATAAAAAAGATGAGAGTAATATAAAAAGTAATAAGGAATAACGTTTATGGAAGAAAAAAGTAAAACAGAATTTGAAAGAGAACGCGTCCAACTATACTATGAAAAAAATCATTGGAAATTTGTTGGAAAAAGAATTTTAAAAGATTGGCGTTTATATGTAATGCTTTTACCACTTGTATTAGTATTTATCTTCTGGAGATATTTACCAATGTATGGTTTAACCATTGCATTCAAAGATTTTGATGCAGGTCTTGGTATCATGGGTAGTAACTTTGTTGGTTTAGCTGGTTTTAAATCAATTATGAACGATCCACTTTTCTGGAGAGCATTTAGAAATACATTTATGCTTGCTTTCTATGGATTATTATTTGGTTTCCCATTCCCAATTATCTTAGCATTACTTTTCAGTGAAGTTAAAAATCAAGTTTATAGAAGTATTGTTCAAATCTTCTCATATCTTCCTAAATTTGTCTCACTTGTCGTTGTTACAACACTTGTTCAATTACTTGTTGCACCTCAAACTGATACATTTAGTGGTGGTGTTTTAACTCAAGCATTAACAGCTATGGGATGGATTCCAAAAGGTGCTTCATTACTAGGAGATCCTCAATACTTTAGAGCAGTTTATCAAGTTTCAGGTATTTGGGAAGCTGCTGGTTATGGTAGTATTGTTTATTTTGCTGCTATTTTATCTATTTCACCAACTAGTTATGAAGCTGCTAGAATGGATGGTGCTAATAAACTCGCACAAATTAGATATGTTACATTCCCTGGAATTGGTTCAACATTAACAATTATGTTAATTCTTGAAATTGGTAAATTATTCACAGTTGGTTACGAAAAAGTTTACTTATTATATAACAACTCAATTTATGAAACTGCAGATATCGTTTCAACATACGTTATGAGAAATGCAGGTATGACAGGTTCTGAAGTTGCTTCAGTCTTATCAAAATCAATCGCAGCTAGTGCTGACTTATTCAATGCATTAATTGCTATGATGCTTGTTATTGGTTCTAATATGATCGCACGTAAGATTAGCGATACATCATTATATTAATATTAGGAGGTATAAAAAATTATATGAAACGTTTAGATACATCCGAAATTATATTTAAAATTTTAGCTTATACATTCTTAACTGTATTCGCATTATTCTGTTTATATCCATTTGTTTACTCAGTTTGTGCAGCTATTGCTGGAAAAGATGAAATGGAACTTGGTTCTTTAATTCTTTTCCCAAAACAATTTCAATTTGATGCATTTATCTACACATTCCAACAAAAAACATTCTGGATTTCTTACTCAAATACATTATTCTTAACTGCTTTAGGTACAATCTTCGCAATGGTTGTTTCAATCTATGGTGGTTATGCATTAAGTAAAAAGAGAATGCCATTTAATAGAGTATTAAACTTCTTATTAGTATTCA
>CAVKZU010000105.1:0-20862 GCA_963660725.1 Lachnospiraceae bacterium
AATCTATCAATAATTCTTAAATACATTCTCCCTAATACAAAAAGTGAATATGATTTATCATATTGTTCATCTGATTCTTTTTCACTTATTATTTTTTCAATTTCATCTAAAAATACATTTAATTTTTTAATAATTTTATCACTATCAGGACAAGAAAAATCAACATCATATTTTTTTAACTTTTCTTGCAAAATTTCATGGAAATTAGAAAGACTTAATTCTTCTTCTCCTAAATTATTAACTTCTCTAATTAAAAATTTAAAATATCTATTATCACGATAATTTTTATAAGATTCTTCATCAAATGTTTCGTAATCAATTCCATTGTAAATTAAGTAGGCTTTTAAATCATAATCATCTGGAACATTTTTAAGTATTCTTGAAACTACTTCTTTATATTCTTCAAAATCTTTTTTAACTCTTTCTTCATCAATTTCTTTTAATTCATTTCCTTCTAAAGATTGTAACCAATAATAATCATAGCAAACCCTTCCTATTTTAGTTCTTGGATTTGTTAAATCTTGATGCACTTTTTGCATTATCTTATACATTTTCTTCGCGGATGTATTTTCGTCATAACATCCTTCTTTTTCTAAATAATATTTATATAATTCATCTATTTCCATTTCAAAATTATATCAATAATATTGATTAAATAATAGAAAATTAAATCTCAAATTAAAAAGTCCTAGAGAATTGTCCCTAGAACTTCGTAACAATTATCATTGATATTCAATTGTGGATGGTGGTTTTGAAGTAATATCGTAAACTACTCTATTAACCCCTCTAACTTCTTGAACAATTCTTCGAGAAATCTTTTCAAGTAAATCCATATCAAAATGATAGAATTTAGCGTTTATTCCATCCATAGAAGTAACTGCTCGAATAGCAATTGTATGGTAATAAACCTTATTATCTTTAGTGATTCCAACTGAATCAATATTTGTTAATACTGTAAAATATTGATATAAATCTTTTCTAACACCAGCTTTTTTAACTTCATCATGTAAAATACGGTCAGTTTCTCTAATAATTTCTAGTTTCATTAAAGTAACTTCTCCAATAATTCTTAAAGCAAGTCCATAGAATGGGAATGGTTGAATCTTATAGAATACATCACTTAATCCTAAATATTTTCCAACAATTCTAACTTCTTCTTTAGTTAATTCTTTTAATGGTTCTAAAATTACTAAATCATTTAATACTTTAGATGATTTTTTAATAACTTTATTTTTATTAGTCCACTTACTTTCTTTAATATCAGTATATAAAGTTCCTTGTCCATAGAATTTTATATTACCCATCTTTTTAGCTTCTCTATTTAATACTTCAATAAAGGTATTTGAAATAACTTCTCTTTTTTTATCAGGATCAATTACTCCTTTAAGTCTTTCAATAAATAATTCACCTTCATCTACTAAAGTAACTTCAATTCCAAGTTCTTTAAAACGAGATACAATATGGTCATGTTCCATTTTTCTATGAAGTCCTGTTTCAATAAAGACACATTTTAAATTATCTCCAATCGCTTCTTTAAGTAATAAAGCACAAACTGCACTATCAAGACCACCTGATAATCCGAGTAAAACTTTCTCATCTTTAACTTCTTCTTTAATACTTTTTATTTTTTGATTAATAAAATTATCTAAAGTAAAGTCACGATGACAAGAACAAATATCAATAAAATTATTTATAATTTCCCATCCATTCTCACATCTTGGACTTGAAGGAAAAAATTCTAATCCATATAAATTATATTTTTTAAATCCAACAACTCCTAAAGAATCACTTAATGCAATTTCTTCAGCATGTAAATTATCAAGTTTAAATGTATGAGGAATATACACTACTAATTCATCATTACAATTTTTAAAAAGTGGAGAATAAGTTCCTACTCTAATAACATGGTTAGAATATTCTCTATCTTCAATATAACTAACTTTAGCACCTAAATATCTTCCAAGTATCTCCATTCCATAAGAAATACCTAAAATAGGAACATTATACGTTAATAAATCTTCATCAAATAAATCATTATTTTGATTTATTCCTCTTTCTCCTCCTGATAAAATAATTCCTTTAAGATCTTTAATTTCTTTGATCTTTTCGTGTGCTACTTCACTTGGAAGTATGAGACTATAGCAATCTGCATCTCTTAACTTTCTTAAAAGTGCTTCATTATTTGAATTACCATAGTCAATAATAACTATTGTATCCATCTTTTCCTCCTTGATTATATTTTAAAAGACTTAGTCTTTTTGGATAAAAATTATGAATTAATTTATTTATAAATCTATATCAATATTTTATCATAAGTTAATGATTTTAAGAATAAAAATTATTATAAAAATTCATTTGTAAAGATATTGTACTTTTCATCCTATTTTAGTCATTATCGAACTAAATTAACATTTAGTGCAATAATAAAATTAAAAGTTTAAATTTTGAACTATCAAATATATTGAAAGTTAACTATTCAAAAAATTTGAATAGTTCAAAATCCCATAATTATGCTACTTTTTTAATTTTTATTAAAAAAACTCACCTAATTTAATAAGTGAGTTTATAGATTAATTATTTCTTTAAATCGTTAAATTCTTTAGCAATCTTAGCACCAAGTAATGCATTAGATAAAATTAATGCAATATTTGTTTCTAATGATTTACCTTCAGTTAATTCAACAATCTTTGAAAGTAAGAATGGAGTTTCATCTTTACCTTTAACGCCTTTTTCTTCCATTTCTTTAATTGCTTCATCAATAACTTTATTGATTTTTTCTTCAGGTAATGAATATTCTTCACTAACTGGGTTAGTGATTAATACTCCACCATCTAAATGATTATCTCTTTTAGCTTTAACAATTTCAGCAACTTCTAAAGGAGTTTTGCAATTGTAATCAATTTTATATTTACTAGTACGTGTAAAGAATGCTGGTAAACATTCAGTATTATATCCTAAAACTGGAACACCTTTTGTTTCTAAAATTTCCATTGTTAATCCTAAATCTAAGATTGCTTTAGGACCAGCACAGATAACACTAACACTAGTTTTTCCAAGTTCTTCTAAATCTGCAGAAATATCAAAAGTTTCATTAGCTTTTTTATGAGCTCCACCAATTCCACCAGTAACGAAGAATTCAATACCAGCTTGAGAAGCTAAAATCATTGTAGCAGCAACAGTTGTTGCACCCCATAACTTTTTAGCGTAAACAATTGGTAAATCTCTTCTAGAACATTTGACAATTCCTTTTCTTTTACCAAATTCTTCAATTTCTTCTTCACTCATTCCAATAACAGCTTCACCTTCAATAATACCAATTGTAGCAGGTATTGCACCACCTTCTCTAATTTTAGCTTCAACTGCTAATGCACATTCTACATTTTTTGGATAAGGCATCCCATGACTAATAATTGTAGATTCAAGTGCTACAACAGGTAAACCTTTCTTTAATGCTTCTTCAACATTTTTTCCTAATCTCATACTTTTTAAAACTCCTTTACTTATAAATTAAAAGTACTCTATCATTATACAAAAAACTACTTCGCTTTTTCTATATCCATAAAGATAATTAAGATTATCTTTACGTATTTTATATAAAGAAACTAAATCTCCTTTATAAACTTGTTTAATATATTCAATTTGGAATTTCTTTACTATTTCATTTTCTTTAGGTTCATAGATATCAATATAGAAATCTAAACTCTTAGTGTTATTAAGATGTTTATTATGATCACACATTGATTGAGTAATCATAACATCTTTAACATAATCTAAATCTTTTTGATCTAAAGTAGGAAGTTTTTTAATTCTAAAATCAAATACATCTTTTAAATCATTATTTTCTAATTCTTTAAAATTATCCATTATTACTTCTTTAGTTTTAATATTGTATATCATCCAAATACTTTTACCTTTAATGATTTCTTCATTATTTTCGTTATAAAATATGTAGTTTCTAGGATATTCTACAAATTTATTTTTAGTAGGGTAGGTCATTACTTTTAATGAATCTGGATTTAAGGTAGGTTTAATAACTTCAAAATAATTTCTAACTACCACCCAAATTAAATCTTTTTTAATTAAATCATTAAATCCAAGTCCTAAAGATTCAGCGTGTTTACTTGCAACAAGTTGAGCAAAATCTAAAATTGCAGATGGTTTTAAATAATCATATCCATCTAAATCATTAACAGTAACTGTTACTTCTTTAGTTAAATTTGACATTATAATGCCCAATCTCCATCTTTAAAGATAATGTGTTCATTACCAAAAATATCAATGCCTTTAATAGACATATCTTTAGTACCAATCATAAAATCAACATGAATATTTGATTTATTAATACCTTTTTCTGCAAGTTCTTCTAAAGAATATTTTTCATATTCTGGGTAAAGATTACTAAATCCCATACCTAATGCTAAATGGCAAGAAGCATTTTCATCATATAAAGTATTTAAAAATACTGTATTTAATAATGAAATTGGAGAATGATATCCAATTAATGCACATTCACCTAAATAGCATGATGTTTCATCAGCTTCAATAATTGATTTTAAAATATCTTCACCTTTTTTAGCGTGCCATTCAACAGCTTTTCCATTTTCAAATCTAATAGAAAAATCTTCAATTAAATTTCCATTAAATGATAATGGTTTTGATGAATATACAATACCTTCTGCTTTTCCTTTAATTGGAGTTGTAAAAATTTCTTCACTAGGAATATTTGGATTAAAATATACTTTCTTTTTACCAGCAGTATATTCTCCTCCACCTTCCCATTTAACTTCAGGATTAAGTTCTAATGAAAAATCAGTTCCATTACTTGATTTATAAATTAATTTCTTTAACTTTAAAGAATTTAATTTATTACTTCTTTCAGTTAAATTCTTATCGTGTTCATCCCAATTTTTATTTGGATCTGTATCTTTTGTAACTCTTGAAACATATAAAATTTCTTCTAAAAGTTTATTATATGCATCTTTTGGTTTAAGTTCAGGGTGTACTTCTTTTGCCCATTCTAAAGAAGGATATCCTGCAATAACCCATTGATATTTACCATCCATTTGATCTCTAAATTTACGAATTTCACTTCTTAAAGTTTTAGAACATTCACTCATCTTTTTAGGATCAATATCTTTTAAAGCATCTGGAGCGTCACTTTCAATATAAATAAGAACAGGAAGATTTTTAATACTATATCTATATTCTTCTTCATCGTAACTTGTTAAATGTGATAAAGTTTCTTCTTTTTGGAATTTATAATGAAGTTTTGTTAATTCATCATCACTCCATTTAATACTAACTTTTTTAGCACCTCTTTTATAACATGCTTCAACAAGTAAAACGATAAATTCATATGCATTAATACTTGCTCTAATAACAACTTCTTGACCTTTTTGAATATTAGCACCAGTTTTTGCAATTAAAGAAGCGTATTTCTTTAATAAATTTTTATTCTTCATTTTTCTTTTCAACTCCAGTTAATTCTAAAAAGTGTGGTAAAGATTTACACCAATCACAGAAAACATGCCATTCATCTAATTTATGATACTTTCTTTGATTATAAATTGTCTTTAATTGTTGATAATTTGTAACCATTGTAGCACCTAAACAGAATCCTGAAGGTAAAGATGCAACAAGTTCTCTCCATTTTAATTTCTTTTCTTCTTTATTTTCATCACTTATTGCATTGTATTCATCTTTTAATCTATTTAAAATTGCTAAAACTTCTTTATTAGTGTCTTTAACACATTGACTTTCTAAATCAAATTTTAATAAACAGTGCATAGTAGATTGAGAAGAAACGAATTCAAAGAAATGGTATCTTTGAGCTTGTTTCCACCAATAAAGTGGTGCAGTAACATCAAATTCAACTACAATTCCTTTTAAATAGTTATCATGACCTTCTCCACTTCTAGCACTTCCTAAAACACTTCCTCTTTTTAAGTCTTTTTCGTTAACTTCACTTCTATCAAAAGCAGTACGCATTGGATTACCACTTGCTTTTAAAGCAAAATCTAATCCATAAACTTCATATTTTCCTACATTAAAATCCATAACTATCTATATAACTCCATTAAATTTTTTAATAATTGTAAACGAGTAAGCAATCCTACTCCTTTTGGAACTGGGGATTGGAAAGCAACATCTAAATTTCTTTCTAAATCTCCAATTAATTTGCCGTTTATATCTCTATTAATACCAACATCAATTAAATAAGCACTCTTTTTAAGATTATCTTTTGAAGTAATAGTATTAATTTTTCCAACTGCTGATACAATTAAATCTGCATGAGATAAATAAAATTCTTTATCTTTTTCACTTGTTTTAGAATGTAAAATTGTAACATTCATATCTTCTTTTAATAAAAGATCATGCATTGGTTTCCCTACAATATTGCTTCTTCCTAAAACAACAGCGTTTTTACCTTTAAATTCAAAATTATTGTCTTTTAAATAATTCAAAATTCCTTTTGGAGTTGCAGGATCTACTTTACTATACGCATTAAATCCATCTGCGTCTTTTAAAGGTGAAATTGCTCTTTTGATTTTTTCTTCACTGATACCTTTTGGTAAAGGAAGTTGAACAATAATACCAGTAACTTCATCATCTTTATTTAATTTTTCAATAAATTCTAATAACTTTTCTTCACTAGTATCAATATCAAAAGAATAATGTTTATAAAGTAAACCTACTTCTTCTAAATCTTTAATTTTACCTTTTACATATGTATTACTTGCGTCATTTTGATTAATTTGAACAATTGCAAGTAAAGGCTTTTTACTTAAAGAAGAGACTTCTTCTTTAAGTTTTTCTTTTTCAAGTTCGACATATTTTGTAATTTCTATCATATTTATCCTTTTATTTCTAAATATCCATTTTCTTTTCTAACGATTACTTTCTTATCTTTAATTCCATATTCAATCGCTTCATTAATTGCTTCATCAATCTTTTTAGTTTTTACTTTAAATCCAAAAAGTTTTGATACTTCTTTCTTTAATGAATTTTCTTCAACTGAAATCTCATTTAAGATAACATCTTTAACCGCTACTAAGATCTCTTCTTTTGGAATTTCTTCTATTTTACGATCTCCTAAAGTTCTAAAGAATGATAAATTATTTTTACTTTCAGAATCTTTAAAATAGAAAGGTAACCCATAAGAATAAGATATATAATTTTGTATCTTGTTGATTAAATTTTCAACAACTTCTGTATTTAATTTATTCTTTCTTGTTACTTGGAATGTTTCAAATACTCTCTTCATTAAAGTAGATTTAGATATTGGAGATTCAATTTCAATAATTTCTTTAATAATATTGAATATCGCTTGACGATTTCTACTATCTAATAATTGATTTTCAGTATATGGTTTTTTAACATTCCTAAAAGTATAAGGTTTTTGATGTGATACAACTTTCTTTTCTTCTTTTACAAAGTTAATTTCATCAAATTTTGGAGATTCAATCACTTCTTTTTTAGAATTTTTTAATGATTCTTCAATTGTTTCTACAATTTTATCAACTACTTTTTTAGGAGAATCATAATAATCTAATGACCAAATCATTAAAATATTCCATCCCTTAGATTTTAAAACATTAAATTCAATAATATTTCTATCTTTACTAGAAAGTTGATTACTATAAGAATAAGAATCTACAATAACTCCTAAAATATAACTATCTTTAGTAATTGGATTTAAAATACCAATATCAATTTTAAATTTAGAATCTCCTAGATGGAGTTTTGATTCATATCCTCTTTCTTTTAAATCTTTAGCAATATAATATTCAATGCCATTTTTGATTAAAGATGATGAATTAACTTGTGAAACAAGTGCTTTCATTCCATTTTCTGCATATTCTAAAAAACTCTTTAAGTATTTAACACCTTCACTATTAGTTTTATTTAAATCAATATCAGTATATGAAATTGAAGAGAAAATAATCATTTCCGCTCTACTTCTTGTGATTGCAACATTAAGTCTACGATACCCTCCAGTATTATTAATTGGACCAAAATTATGTAAGAATCTTCCATTTTTATTTTTACCATAACAAATAGAAAGTAAGATTACATCCCTTTCATCTCCTTGAACATTTTCAAGATTTTTAATGAATATTTCTTCTTTTAACGCTTTAACTTTATCGTATAAAGAAGTATCTTTTTCCATTCTTTCGTCCAATAAATCTTGGATTAATTCCATTTGTCTTACTGAGAAAGTAATAATACCAAAAGTTAAATTATCTGGATTATTTTTAATTCTTTCTACTAAATATTCAATTAATTCATTAGCTTCTTCTTTATTAGTAGCACTCTTACCTGAATCATAAATTCCATTAACTTTATTAAATTTAATCTTACTATTTAAATCGCTTGGAGAAGGGAAAGTATACATTGTATTTTCGTAAAATTTATTATTAGAGAATGCAATTAACGATTCATCTTTACTTCTATAATGGAATAATAATCTATTAATTGGGAAAGAAAGTGACATTGCATCATCAAGTAAACTTTCTAAATCAAGTAATTCTAAATCTTCTCCTTCATCATTTATTTGTTTATCAAAAAAGCTAGTTGGAGGGAGTTGCTTATCATCTCCTGCAATAACAAAAGAATCCGCTCTTCCAATAACACTTATTGATTCACTTAAATTAAGTTGACTTGCTTCATCAAAAATAACAATATCAAAATGATATAAAGATGGATCTAAATATTTAACGCAACTTAAAGGTGATACTAAAACACATGGGGTAAGTCTTAAAATTGTTTCTTTAGCGTCACTAAAAAGTCTTCTTAAAGTTAATCCTCTTCCATTATTTTTAATCGCTTTTTTAATCATTCCAACTTCACTTGAAGATACATTTGATGAATAAGTTGATGGAACATTTTTAGAAAGACGAGATACAACTTCTTTAATAACTTCTTCTTTATATTTATTATCAACTTTCCTAAATTCTTCAATTAAAGTATCAATGTTTAATCCAATAAAGGAATCTAATTTATTTTCTTTAATTAATTTATCAACGATTTTTTTATATAAACATTTATTAAATACTTTAAATTCTTCTTCAAAGTTAAGTCTTTTATTTAAATATGTTTCGTATATTCCTTTAACACCAATACTTTCTAATTCTTTAAAGATATTAATTAAGTTACTCCATTCATTGATTAAATCAATGTAGTTATAAACTCCTCTTAATGATTTTAAAAGATTCATTAAATAATTATCTTTATCTACATTAGATAAAGTAAATTTATATTTAGAAATCAATGTATTCAATAATTTATTTAAATCTTTATATAAAGATTTATATGTTTCAATCATATGACGAGATTCTGAAACATTACTAAATTCTTTAATATATTTTGCAATAATAAATGAATCAAGGTTTTTATTTTCAATCTCTTTTAAATATTTATTAACTTCTAAAGTATTATTTAATTTATTTAAAATAATATCTAAATCTTTATCTTCATAACTTTCTTTAATAATACTTTCAATTATTAAAGAATTCTTCTTCATTCTTAAATGTTCTTTCTTTAAATCGATTAAATAATTAATCTTTTCAAGTAAGTTTTTCTTATTAACTTGTTTAGGATTTATTGCATATCCTTTTAATTCTTTTAAGATTTTTCTAGTTTCATTCCATTTTTTAATAAAGAAGAATGATTCTTTTTGTTCGTATCTAAATCTTAAATCTTCAATATTAGAATCAATAACTTTAATATTAAATTCTTGTTCCAATATCTTTTCTTTTTCTAATACTTCTTTTTGGTATCTAATCAAATTAATAACTTTATTAATTTGATCATTACTATTAGTAAGCAATAATAAATCAAAATAGATAGGATTTGATTCTAAATAATCAAATAAAGAATATAAATTATTAATTGTAGAATCACTTAAAGAATCAATCTTTAATGATTTATTTAATTTTCTAGATATTGAATCAAAATTCTCTAATTTTTTAATTGTGTCAAATAAAATAACATTTAAACTTTCTTTAATTTCTTTTGAGTAGGTATCAAGTAAAACTACTTTAAAAGGGAAATCTTCTTTAAATTTATTAAAAACTGGAGAGAAATTCTTCGCTTTCATAAATAAAGAAGCGATTGTTTCGTATTTAGCGTTATTAAAATTATTGATTAAATCATCACTTAATAAAATTTCTCCATCCATTTCTTTATATTTAGAATAATTTACTAATGCATCATATAAAGATAAGTAATATCCATGAGGATTATGGATTTTTTCTACCAATTCTGTTAATTCATCATTAATTAAATCGTAAGAATCACTTATTTTAGAAAAATTTTCACTTTGAGATATTTCTCCTATCTCAAGTACTTTTTCAAAAGTTTTTAATACTTCTTTTTTATCTTGTTTATTACTATGTAATTCTAAACAGAAAGGATCTACTCTTAAGGTTTTAAGTCTTGAATAAACAACATCTAACGCTGCTTTTTTCTCACTACAAAATAAAACTCTTTTACCTTCAAATAAAGAATTTACAATAATATTTGCAATTGTTTGACTCTTTCCTGTTCCAGGAGGCCCAATTAAAACATAAGATTTTTTATTAGATGAATCAATAACTGCTTTAATTTGACTAGAATCACTACTTAATGGAATACAATAATTTTTAATAGATATATCTTTATCAATATTGATTTCACTATTATCGTTCATTAAAGATTCATCTTTATATCCATTTACAAATGATCTTACTAAAGGATTTTCAAGTAATATATCTTTTTTATTATTTAATTCATCCCACATAATAAACTTATTAAATGAGAATCTTCCTAAAAAAGCTGCTTCTTGGATTTTAAATCCTTCTTCAATAACATTTTTTCTAATAGTATTAAAGACTTTATTAATATCAATAGAATCTCCATTATTTTTTAAAGGTAATTCATTTAAAAAATCAATATCAATATTAAATTCATCTTTTAAATATACTAGTAAAGTAGTATTAAGTAATGGTTCTTGGTCTCTTCTTCTTAAAGAATAACTTTTACCACTTCTTTTAATGAGTTCTACTGGATATAAAATAATTGGAGCGTAATTTTTCTTCTTACTAACTTCACTAGTTTTATATTCTAAAACCCCAATTGCAATGTAAAGTGTATTTGATCCACTTTCTTCTAAATCACTTTTACTTTTTCGATATAATGTTGGAATACTTGAATTAAATTCTTTATTATCGAGTAATACTTCTAATCTTTTTTGGGAATAGTTATCATTTTCTAAATCAATTAAGATTTCATTATCTAAATCGATTAATTCTTTTTTAACACTTGATAATCCTTCAAAATTACCATTATCAATTAAAAGTAAATCATCATCATTTGAGTATAAATAATCACTTAATCGATAAATATCATGTGTTAAAAGTTGGATATTATTAGATCCAATTTTCATATTGATAAGCTTATTTTGTAAACTTAAATCTAATAATTTCTTTTTCCATATATAGAATTTATCTTTAGATACACTTTCTTTTTGGATTTCTTGATTAATTTCATTAATATTGATATCTTTCATTTTATTAACTTCAATATCAATATCATCATCTTTTGATTCTTCTTCTAAAGATAAAGGTAAATATCTATTAAGTCTTGCACGATGGATATCAACTGCTAAAAAAGTATCTTTATTTTCTTTTAATTCTTTTAAAGCGTATTCATTTGAATCATTAAAATCCCTTTTTAAAGTAATTAAAGCAGGTTCAATTACCATCATTTTAGAGATAGACTTTAAAGAATAAGTATAGATTAAATTTTGATTATCACTTAAAGAAGTTGGTAATGATTCATTATTTAAAAATACTCCAATAAAAGAATGATTTTTCATTAAAATTAATACTGAATTTAATCCAATATATTCTAACGCACTTAAAAATAATAAAGATAATTCTAAAGAAGTTACTTTTTTTGATTTAATGATTTCTTTTGGGAAATTGATTCTTTCATTTTTTAAAAAAGTAGCACTATTAGAATAATTTAAATCTAATTTATATAAAGCGTAATATATACTTTCTATTTGTTTGATTACTTCATTAATATCATTTGATAAATATCCAGTAAAATCTTTTTGATCACTTATCTTTAATAATTCTTTTTTTGATTTATACACTAAATCTTTAACGTATTTATCATTTGGGTTAATAAAACTTACTAAAGATTCATATGGTAAAACATCTTGAGAAAATAAATTAAGAGGGTATACATTAATAGTTTTATATGAATATCCAAAAAGAGAAGAAAATTTATCAAAAACTTCAATTGTTAAAGTTAATGAAGTAATTTCTTCTATTTTCTTTAATTTTTCAACATCTACTACCATATCAAATTGATCAATTTCGATAGTTTCATTACTATTAATTAAAGAAATATGGATATCTTTAAATTTAATTAAATTATTTTCTAAAGATATTTTAATTCTTAAATCATCATAACTTTTATCATCTTTATTTAATATTTTTATCGAATTAATCAAATGATTATTCGATAAAAATAAGGAATATGAGAAGATTGCTGAGATATCCGAAGTTAATAAAAACGTATTATTAAAAAGTCCATTATTCATACCTTTTATTATACTTTATCTAAGGATTTTTTTATATAAAAAGGATAGGAAATCTTAAAAATCCTACCCAATTTATTAATCAACATAAGTTACCGTTAAACTAAATATTTTTTTCTCATAACAATTTGTTACATCTTCATTGTTTTTATTAAAAATCTTATCAATAGTTGCTAAATATACATAAGTCTTCCCTACTTCACATCCAGGATTAGGGTTTAAAATATTAAACTTTGTAATCGTATCTCCATTAGCTAATAAGTTGTTATCTCTAATAAAACAGCCAATTTCACCGTCACCAAATTGTTTTGTATACGCATTAAATTTAAATGAATCAGTTTCAATTTCTTTTCTATTAATTTTTATACTACCATAAGATTTATAAATATTATAAAAATCTTCATCTAATGCATTTCCTTTTGAATCAACTACTATAGCTTCAAATACATTGTCATATTGACCTGCTTTTACATAACCTTCATTAAAATATTTTTGAACTTTAATATTTTTAATATAAGAAGTTACATATATTTTATCGCTTTTATGATAGGTTCCATCATATGTAGTTTCTAAAGAATTGCTTTCAATTTTAATATCCCAATTTTCAGAAGAATCAGCATCTACAAAACTATCTTGATTTAATCCAGGAGCAACAGTAAATTCAAAATTTACCCAACCTTTTCCATCAATATAAACTTGGCAAATCGCATGAGCATTATCGCCAGTTACATCATAAGTTTTTAATTCGTTTCCACCTGTTGAATATCCAGTAATCATACGAGCGCTATAACCAAGTGTTCTAAATAATAATGTACCAAAAGTAGCAAAATAATCACATTTACCAACCTTGGTATCTCTTAAAAAAGATACAAATGGATGTTCTACATCTGGTGCAAGAATATCTTCATCATATATAGAATATTTGAAATATTTTTTAATGTGTTTAATTAATTTTTTTGCAATTGAATTAACTGAATCACCACTTAAATCATAAGTATTAATATAATTTTTTAAATAATTATAAGTATAAGAATCTATTCCAGTATAATTATTATAAACATATTTTCGATATTCAGCTTCTGCTTTATCAAAAGATGGAGTTGTTTTAATATTATCTAATAATTCAGGATTTTGTAGATAATTATAATGTAATCCATTAACTTCATAAGATGCATGATATAAATCACTGATTTGTACTTTAGTATCCATTTTTTGAGGTCTATCAAATTTTGGATAATTCAAATAATAATCTTTTGTTCTACATCTATTTCTTGGAAGAATAATTGTACCTTTCGCATTATTTGCATTTCCAGATAATAATGTATTAACAAATTCTTCAGGATTATACTCACTATTTATTGTGTATCCTTGAATTTTATCATATGTCTTACCATTATAATTTCCAAAATTAATTTTTTCAGTTATAAATACAGTTCCTTTTGACTTTGCTTCATAATAGAATACGTGACCATCATCCATAGCATCACTATCACTAGAATCAGGTGATTCATAAATTGTAATAGTTCCATATTCAAAAGTAATATTATAACAATCTGTAACATCACCTAATTCAGTATTTGAAATTTTAAATTTTAAAGTATTGTCATATGTTCCAATATTTTTAAACATAGGATAAGTACTTATTTCAATTGATTCATTTGAAAGTATAGAACCTTCAGTAATTTCATATTCTAATGAATATTTATATTCTCCATCATATGCATAAAAATCTGTTCCTGTTTTAATACTTAAAGGTCTTTTAGTAATTGTAAATCCATTAGAATATTTAATAGTTAATTCATAATTCTTTAAAACTTCTTTCGAAGCATTATTAAAAATATTTACCTTTACTTCATGATTTTGATAAGTTTTTGCGTATGCATAGTTCTTATCACTTTCTAAAGTTACATAATGTGAATCAACTAATCCAGTTTCTTTATAACTTAAATTATCATTCCATTCTCCATTATATTCTTTAGATGCACAAAAGAGTTCTATAGTAGCTTTTCTTGGTGTAATAATGTAATTTCCAGGAACAATAGTTATATCGTAATTTCTAGTAACATCTTCATTTTTTAAAGAAGTAACATAAAATTCGCCTTTATTTGAATATGTTCCAGCATCTTCTTCATATGGAGTAAAAATATGAAGTATATCCCCATTTACAAAATTACCCTCTTTAACTTTATAAGAAGTCTCGTATGCATTACTAGTAGCATCATATTCTCTTTTAAAATCTAAAGTTTCTATGGTAATAGGTCTTTTATTAATAGTTAAAATAGAATCACTTGAATAAGAAGCATCATATAAGCTAGTAACATCAACATTATTTAAATTATTAAATTTTAAACTTGGTTTATTAATATGTTTACCTACTTCAACAAAGCCTTCTTGATTACCAATAGAAATAGAATCTCCACTTACAAGTTCTCCAGAAGTAACTTTAACTTCATTTGATTTATGTTCTTTTCCATCATATACACATTCGTATGTACTAGAAACAGTAATTGATTTAGGAGTAAAGTTGAATTCATAAGAATCTTTAAATGTAATATTGTAACAATAAGTAACATCGATTCCTTCTTTATTTATGATTTTAAAAGTATTTTGATTAATTTTACAATTAAATTTGGTATCTTCTTCAGTGCTACTAATTATTTCGTATTCACAATTAGAAATATAATCTGAATATTGTAAATTTGCTAATACGACAGCTTTATCACCATACTGAATAGTAGTTGATGTATCGAGTTCAATAGTTAATGGATTAATTGTAAAAGATTCTTCTTTTCCATATCTAATTTTACCAAATAAACTTTTGCTTACCCCTCTTAAGTAGTAATTTCCAATTAAATTTGGTTCATTTCTAGTCCAATTTTCACTATTTTCTTCTCTAAATTCATAATATAAAATATCACCAAATATCGCTTTACTTTTATATTCAAGTTTTGATCCATATAAAGTATCACTAACAATAACATCATTAATAACAATACCTTTTATTCCCATTAAAGCAGCACTTATTGCAACTAAAATTGCTAATAAAATTATAAAATAAATTCTAAACTTATATAAAAATTCATAAAACTTATAATATTTTTGTTGTTTTTCTATATACTTTTCACTAAGCATACTACACAACCTCCATCATTCCATAATCATAAGTTATTTCATAATTGTTAGTTATGTCATCGCCATATTTATTAATAATTTTTGTAACAATAATTTTATTTAAATATGTTCCTTTCTCTTTATAAGTAACAACCTCCATACCAGCAATATCATCGCCTTCTATAAATTGATCTCCAGAATACGAAATAAATCTTTTTTCATATTGATTATCAAAAGAAACTTTTATATTGCCAGTAGAAATTTCAAGTTCTTTTTTATTAACAATCAAGTTTCCAAATTCAGTTGATACTTTATATTGGTTACTAACATCTTTTAAATTCGAATCTAAAATAAAATAATCAACTTTATTTTCAATTGTCCCAGCGTTTGTAATTGAATTATTACAAAAAGTGTAGATTTGATGACCACTTTTTAAATTTTCTTCTCCTTCAATAGTAAAAGATGAATTTCTTAAAGGTGTGCCATCATAAGTTTTGGAATCAGATTCAGAAACAATTTTTAAACCAATTTTTACATCATCTTCGTCATCTTCTTGGAAAGGTAAAGAAGGAGTCCCTTCAACAGGAGTTCCAACAGTAAATTCTAAATCAATCCATCCGATACCATCATAATAAACTTGTGTTTTAGCATGTCCATTTAATCCAGTAACATCAACAATTCCAAAGCCATTTACTGAATAACCACTAATAGTTCTTGCAGGATATCCTAGACTTCTAAATATTAATGTAGATGCAGTAGCAAATTGGGAACATTTACCTATTTTAGTGTCTCTTAAGAATGAAATCATTTGGTAATCTGATTTTGTACATTCTAATTCCCACATTTGATATTGAAAGTTAGTAGCAAAAAAAGTAAGTAATTTTTGAGAAATTTCATAAATACTATTTCCTTTAAGATTATTTTCCTTAATATAATCTTTTAAGAAAGAAGAAGTTTCTTCATCAATCCCTAAGTAATTTTCATAAGCATATTCCCTATACTCTTTTTCTGCTTTAATAAAAGTTTGATTAGTAACTCTAAGATTATCAATTAATGATGGATTTTCTAAATAATCATAATTTAATCCTTCTAAGTCTAAAGTATTACTTTTTAAATCACTTAAAACAGGATATAAATCATTCTCTTGTTCTTGATTGTAAACAGGATAATTTAAATGGATATCATATTCTCTTGATTTAGATTCAGAATAATCCATTGTACCTAGATGATGTTCTACTTTATTTTTTAATAAATAAGTTACAAATTCATCTGGATTAAATCCATCTTTATTTTGATAAGGCTCTACTTTTAAAAATCTATTTTTATCATATGTCCCTGTATTTGCATCTTCTCTTAAAAAGTGATTTCCATAAGTTTTTTTATTATAATAGAAAACATGTTCAGATAATTTCTCTAACATCTCTTCTTTGCTTATATATGTTTCTGGTTCGTTTTCAATATCTTTATCTAATGCTAAACCAGGATTTGATGCATTATTTTTTGAATCATCATCTTCTTCAGGCTCATCATCATCTTTATTTTCTTTTTCGCCTCTATCTAAATAATTATATGAATCTTCATCATTATCATCATCGTCCTTATCCTCGTCAGGTTTTGGTGTAGGATCTGGATTAGGAGTAGGCACTGGTGTATTACCTGAATCACTTGAACCAGTAGCAAGAACAAATAAAGTACCATTATAAAAAGAAATATCATAATTTTTATTAACTGTGCTTCCTGTACTATTTTTAATTGTAACATTACATGTATTATCAAATGTTCCAACATAAAAACTTGTTCTAAATCCACTTGCTGAAATTGAATGTCCTTCACATAATGTTCCTTTGGCAATTGAAATAGTTTTAAATGAAACAGTACCTTGAACATAATCTAGATATCTTCCAACAGCTGAAGCAGTTTTAACAGTAATTGGTCTTTTATTAATAACAATATCTTCAAAATTTTCATTTACTATATAACTTGAAGTAACATCCACGCCATTTTGGGAATAAATAGAATAAGTAAAATAATTATGGTTATAAATTCCAGCATTTTTAATTGGATTCTTAAAAGTAAATTTTAATTTATCCCCATTAAATAAATTACCATCACTAATTGTATAATTTAAAGTATCTAATTCTTCATCATTATAAGTGTAGATATTATCTTTAAAATTAATAGTTATTGCAGTTTTAAAAAGTCTAATCGATCCATTAACATTATTTAAAAATAATAATGATCCTGCAATAGACATAACTAGGATTAAAGAAGTAAAAATAATTGCTAATCTAGTTTTTTTCATATCTTTTACCTCCTAAATAACAAATTTCCTTAAATATTCAACTGAAGTTTTAAATGAATCTTTAGGAAATTCTTCATTTAATTTATTGATAACATTTTTGATTGGTTCTTTTAAACGCATATAATCTAATGCTTCGACTTTTCTTAAGATTTTCTTACATACAAAGTCATCAATTGCTTCAGTTTTATCGCCTCCACATGCAACATAATAAGGAACATAATCATTAAGTTGCATACTCATACGGTTACCAAAGCTGATTTTTAAATTAGTAAATAAAATATTATTAATTTTTTCAATTGTACGTTCTAATTCTTCTTTTTCTTTTAAAGAGAAATTATCTTTAGCGTCTTTAAATAATTTTAAAAAATCTGTATTAGAAATATGAATTGGATTAACTTTTTCACTTCTAAATCTTTCAGCTTTCTTATTTAAATTAATAATCATTGAACGGTCATATACTTTATCAGATATTGCAAATGTTGATTCATCATTATTTGCAGTTCCTAAGAAGTAAACATTCTTTCCAATTTTTAATTTACCTTCTTTTAATTTTTTAGGATCACTTGCCCAAACATCATTTGTAACTTCAATAACTCTTTGAGATTCATCGTTATATTCTAAAAGTGATAAAAATTCTGCAAAATAATATTCAACTCTTGCAATATTCATTTCATCAAGAATAATAATATAAATCTTATCGTCAAAGTTAGATTCGTATAATTCTTCTAAAAGTAATGTTTCATTAAACTTTTTAGTAAATTCATTAAAATATCCAACTAAATCGCTTCTTTCTTTCCACATTGGTTGAATTGCAATTGGATCAAGAGGATTTCCTATAAATCTTTCAAACGCTAAAACAATTGATGTTTTTCCAGTTCCACTCATACCTTGAAGAATCATTGTTTTAGATACTCCAAGGTTAGAAATAAATGAAATAGTATCTTTTGTAGAATAATATAATCCTTCACTTGCACAGAAACTTCTAAATTGAGTAGCGAATTCTTTTAAAGAACCTACTTTATCATATTTAACTTCTTCTCTTTCTTTTTCATCTTGAATTTTAAGTTTTGAGAATCTATATACTTCTTCTTTTTCTGCTTCTCTATTTTTAGCATTCTTTAAATAAGAATCTCTAGAATAAATAAATTTTTCTTCTTTTTTACTAGAAAAAAGGAAATAAATTAAACAAAGAGAAACAGTGATTACAACTAAAATTCCAATAAAAAAGAAAACTAAAGGAGAATCAAAATTAAATCCTGTACCATTTCTTACAATTTCAGAAATTAAAAGAGCAATAAAAGAAATAGATAGTCCTAATGCTATCAAAAGAAAAATAATAATTGTTTTATCAAGTTTTCTATTACTTTCCATTGAACTTCTCCTTTTTCTTAAATTTATTTCTTATTTCTTCTTTTTTCTTTGCATTTATCTTCTTTTTAACTACTTTCCAATTATCACGCATATATTCATAGAATGCATCAAATTGTTTTTCCATTAAATCAAATTCTTCAATATCAAGTTTAGTATTCTTAAATGTTTCATCAGTTAAAATCTTTAAAGAGTTAACTTGACCTTCAAGAAGAGTAATTTTCTTTTTTAATTCATTAGTTTCTACTTTATGGGTATTTTCTATTTTTTCAAGTTTTTCTTTAAAGTCATTTTCTTCTTTAGTTAATTTTTCATTTAAATCAGAATTTGAATCATTGAGTGATTCAATTTTCATTTCATAATTATCAATTAAACTATTTTTCTCATTTAAATATCTTTCTCTTTCACTAATGAGAGTTTTTTCTAATGATTTATTTGTTTTAAATACTTCATAAATTGTATTTTTAGTATAAAAATCATTTAAATCTTTACCATTTAAAAATTCATTTAAAGTAACTTCAATATCTTGATTTTTCTTGATTTCTTTTTCTACTTGCTCTGCTTTTAATTCATCTTCTAAACTAGGAAATAAATCTTTAATTGATGAATATGATAAAAAAGATACTAATTGAGGAATATATTTAAAATATTCAAGACCTTCTTTAGATAATGCTTCACTTTTATTAACTGCTTTTCTTTCAAATCCATCATCTTTATATGATTTTAAAAATTCATATAATTCATAACATTTAATAAAATTAGGATCATTTTTAATAACGTTATTTTTAATGATTGGTTCTACAAGTGTAGGTGCTTTAGAAACTGATTTAATTAATTCAGTACCTGAAAGTCTTGAAATTTGAGCAGATATTGCGTTAATTCTATTAATTTTTCCTAAATTCACATCATTATCTTCAATTTTAAATTCTCTATGTTTAACATCTCTAATTTCAAAATTAAAATATAATCCTTCAATTCCAATAGAATCATTATTTCTTAAACTTGTAACGATTTCTCTTTTACTTTGAGCATCTTTAATTCTATCAAATCTAACACTAACAAAAGATTTAAGCATATTTAAAAGAAATACTAAAAATCTATTTTCATAAAGTGAATAGTCATCATTTTTTTCAATAATATAAAGTTTTTTAGGTTCTACTTCATTATCTTCATTAATTTTTCTTATTTTATCTGCGTGTCTTGCTAAATCGTAAACTGAATCTTTAGATACTTTTCTTACCTTTTCAATATCTAAAGTTTCACCTTCATTTAAAATAAATCTTCTATTTTCATTAATAGCAGCACTTAAATAAGGAAGATAAAATTCAATTTTACTAATCCAATCTTCTTTAATATCAATTTCATTAGATAAAAAGTTAATTTCATTTCTAAAATCATTTGAAGAAATTAAATTAGTTGAATTTGTTTCAAGTTCATCTTGAATAGAAACTATTTCTTTATATTTTTTAATACCTTTGTATTGGTTGTATTT
>CAVKZU010000106.1:0-5736 GCA_963660725.1 Lachnospiraceae bacterium
ATATACAAGTGAACTTCATAATTTAATTCTTGAAAATAATCAAATTGCAAAAGAGCTTAAAAAAAGAATTAAAGAAATTAATAAAAAACTTGATTCTATAAATTATAAAAATATTGATCTAAACGATAAAATTGAACTTAATATTTCTTTAGCTAGAAGAAATATGGTTGATTCAATTTATAAACAAGCAATGCTTGAAGGAGTTGCAACAACCTATTCTGATACAGAAACTATTATTAATGGTGGAAAAGTTAATAATATGAATATTAGTGATATTGAAAAAGTTGTTAACTTAAAAAGAGCGTGGGAATTTATTTTATCTAGTGGAGTTATAAGTTACCCTACAAACTATGTAGTTTTATGTGAAATAAATCAAATTGTTGAAGATGGATTTTCAATATTTGCTGGTAAGCTTAGAAATATTCCAGTTAGTATAGGTGGATCAAACTATATTCCTCCTTTACCTTTAGAAAATTTAATTAAAGAAGAATTAGAAAATATTTTAAATTCAAATTTAGATGTTATAGATAAAACGATTGAATTATTGTTATTTGTATCAAAAAAACAATTATTTTTAGATGGAAATAAGAGAACTGCTGTTATTTTTGCAAATCATTTTTTAATAAGCCATGGAGAAGGAATTATTGTAATTCCAGTTGAGTTTTTAAGTGAATATAAAAAATTATTAATTGAGTGTTACGAAAATAAAAATGAAGACATTAAAACATTCTTAAAAGAAAAATGTATCATCCATTTATAATTTATTATCATCAAATTTGATTTATATATTTTAACTCAATATAATTTTAAAACTTAATTTAAATAGTTACTTAAAATTATCTATTTAAATTTTTGATTTTATTAATTTATTATTATTAAAAAGAGGTAAAAATATATGGAACATAGCGATAAAACAATGATTGATTTAATTGGAAATACTCCACTTGTTAGACTTAAAAATATTGAAAAAGAATTTAATTTAGAAAGTAAAATATACGCAAAAGTAGAAAGAATGAATCCAACAGGAAGTATTAAAGATAGAATTGCAAAAGAAATGATTATTGATTTATTAAATGAAGGAAAAATCAATAAAGATACTTTAATTATTGAACCAACTAGTGGAAATACAGGAATTGGACTTGCTGCAATATCAGCATCTTTAGGTATGAAATGTGTTATTTTTATGCCTTCAAATTGTAGTCATGAAAGAGTTCAAATGATGGAAGCTTTTGGAGCAACATGTAATTTAATTAAAGAAGGTGGCATGAAAGGATGTATTGACGCTGCAAATAAAATGCATGAAGAAATTGAAAATTCATTTATTCCTATGCAATTTGAAAATCCTTACAATGTTTTAGCACATTATAAAAATACCGCTAAAGAAATTTATGAAGAATTAGATGGAAATATTGATGTTTTTGTTTCTAGTTTTGGAACAGGAGGCACCTTAACTGGAGTTTCTAAATATATAAAAGAAAGAAATCCTAACTTAATTAGTGTAGGAGTAGAACCTGAAAGTAGTCCATTTATTTCAAAAGGTTTAAAAGGTACACACAAGATCCAAGGAATAGGAGCAGGATTTAAACCATCTATTTTAGATTTAAAGTTAGTAGATAAAATAGAAACGATGAATGATGAAAAAGCATATGAAATGACTAAATTACTTGCAAAAAAAGAAGGATTACTAGTAGGAATATCTTCAGGAAGTAATGTTGCAATGTGTGTAGAATACGCTAAAAAATATAAAAATAAGGTAATTGTAACCGTATTACCTGATAATGGAGAAAGATATCTTTCAGTAGATAACTTATTTTAAATATGAATAAGATATTAAATGATTTAACTAAAGAATTTAATAATACTAATAAAAATATTAATTTAAATGAATCATTAATTAAATCTTTTATTAAAAATATCTATGATTTATTAATTTATGATTATTTAAATAATAATACATCTAATTTAGAATCTTTATATTTTATATCTAAAAAGAAATTAAATAAGATATTAACGGATTTAAATATTAATTCTAAAGACGATATTTTAAATAAATTCTTTAATAAATTACCAAGATTAAGAAAAACAATTAATACTTCAATTGATGCTTTATATGAAGGAGATCCTGCTAGTTACTCAAAAGAAGAAATAGTATTAACCTATCCTGGGATAAAAGCGATTATTTATTACCGTATAGCACATGAATTTTATATGTTAAATGTTAAAATTCTTGCTCGATTTATTAGTGAAGACGCTCATAAACAAACAGGAATTGATATTAATCCAGGTGCTAGGATTGGAGATTATTTCTTTATTGATCATGGAACAGGGATTGTAATTGGAGAAACTTGTATTATTGGAAATAATGTTAAATTGTATCAAGGAGTCACTTTAGGAGCGTTATCTTTAAAAAAAGGAAGATTATTAAACCGTTGCAAAAGACATCCTACTATTGAAGATAATGTAACAATTTATAGTAACGCTTGTATTTATGGAGGTGATACTATTATTAAAAAAGGTTCTACAATTGGAGGAGATGTTTATTTAACTCATGGAGTAGATGAAAATTCAATTGTTTTACAAACTGATAAAAATTTAACAATAATTACTAAAGATAAAGAATAAACGCCTATTATTAGGTGTTTTTCTTTAAGGAAATATTGAAAAGTGGGTAAAATGAATTAAAAATTATATTGAAAAGTGGAGAATTTGATTCTAAAAATATTGAAAAGTGGAAAAATAGCATTCAAAATTATATTGAAAAGTGGGTAAAATTAACCTAAAATTATATTGAAAAGTGGAAGAGGTATAATTTTATGCTTTATAGAAAGATAAGAAAAAGAATAGAAGATCATTTAAAATCAAAATCTGATAAGATTTTACTTATTAATGGCGCTAGACAAATTGGTAAAACATATATTATTCGAGATGTTGGAAATGAATTATTCCCTAATTTTATTGAACTTAATATGGTTACTGATTTTTTAGGTGAACAAAGATTTAAAAACGTAAGAAGTGTTAAAGATTTTTATATTCAAGTTAGTTTACTTCAGGGTGAAAAAATGAAACAAAAAGAAAATACTTTAATTTTCATTGATGAAATTCAAGTATATCCTGAACTTTTAACCTTACTTAAATTTTTAAGAGAAGATAATCGTTATACTTTCATTGCAAGTGGATCATTACTTGGAGTAACTTTAGCACAAACAACATCAATTCCAATTGGAAGTATATTAATTTATGAAATGTATCCATTAGATTTTGAAGAATTTTTAATTTCAAATGGGATGAATGAATTTGCGATTAATTTTATTAAAGAAAAATATTTAAATAGAGAATCGCTTGATGAATCTACTCATAATTATATTTTTGATTTATTTAAAAAATATTTAATTGTTGGAGGTTTGCCTGATTCAATTAATATTTATTTAAATAGTTTTAATATTAAAGAAATAAGAGATTATCAAACTAGTGTGCAAGGTTTTTATGCAAGTGATGCTAGTAAATACGACGAAGAAAAGAAATTAAAAATTAGAAGAATATATGATATGCTTCCTTCTAATTTAGAAAATAAGAAAAAAAGAGTAGTTGTTCAACAAATAGAAAATATAAAAGGTAAAAAGTATGATGATTACGCTGATGAATTTGATTATTTAATTAATTCTGGAGTAGCGCTTGATGTCAAAGCAATAAGTCAACCATCTTTCCCATTAATTCAAAGTAGTACTAAAAATTTATTAAAATTATATTTAAATGATGTAGGTATTTTAACTAATATTTTATATAGAGATAATGAAAATGCTATTTTACAAGATATAAAATCAATTAATCTTGGTACAGTTTATGAAAATGTAATTGCTCAAGAATTAAAAGCGCATGATCATAAATTATTCTATTATGATAATAGAAATAATGGAGAAGTAGATTTTTTAGTAAATGATTATGATACTTTAAGTGTTTTACCAATTGAAGTTAAAAGTGGAAAAGACTACCAAGTTCATAGTGCGTTAAATAAATTTTTAAAAAATGAAAATTATAATATTAAATATGCATATGTTTTATCTAATAATAGGGAAGTATCTATTAAAAATAATATTATTTATCTTCCTATTTATTATGTTATGTTTATTTAAAAATTTAGACAAATCGACTATTTTGTCTAACTAAAATATTTTACATTCGTAAATTGAAGAATTATAATTTAAAACATATAGAGATATATAAATTTAGAGGATATAAAATATGAAAAAACAAAACTTATTATTAACATTAGGTGCTGTTGCATGTTTTGCTTTAACTTCATGTGGTCAAAAAGAAATTACAATTAGTGAAGCTAAAGAACTTGCAAAGAGTGCTAGTACTTTTGAAACAAGCGATTTCAACTTTATTAAAGTTTCTACAACTATTACAAAATGGGATGCTACAAGTGGAAGTGCTTCAATTTATAAAGAATTATTTATTAAATATGGACAACTCGAAGTTGGAAAAACAACTGTTGAAACATACCAATATAAAGAAGCATATACTGGATATGTTATTTCAAAAGAAGCAATTGAAGGTTATGAAGAATTAGGTGCAACTGGTCTTAAATTCTATCAAGATGGTAACAAATTATCAGTTTCTTATGAATTAAATGAAGAACAAAAATTTACTTTAGATAAAGAATATACATTCAAGATTGCAACAAAACTTACAAGTAACTTTAACGAAAATGGATATTTAGTAAGCAGTAGTTCAAGTATTGATATGACATTCACTGATAATTCAACATGTTCTCAAGTTATTGAAGAAAAAGTTGAATGGGTTAAGTAAGTAATTAAATATTCTTCATATAAAAAGAGATTTTATTAAGTTAAAGTCTCTTTTTTCTTTTATAAAATTATTTTAGATTTATAATAAACTTACTAGAGGTATATAAATATATGAGATTAAATAAATTAATGGTATTAACAAGTGCAGTTTTATGTTTAGGATTAGTAAGTTGTTCTAATTCAAATAAAGAAGAAATAAGTTTAAGTGATTTAAAAAGTAGTGTTAAAAGTTTAAATGAATATGAAAATTATGATTATTCTAGTATTAAAGTTACTGCTACTTTAAAAGAAGTAAGTGTAACAGGAGATATAGCGACTTTAGTTGGTGATTCACTTAAAAATTATGTAGGAATCAGTCAAACTCAAGTAATATCTTATAAAGATAATTATTCTGATTATGTTTTATCTAGTCAAACATTAGAAATTTTAGAATCATCAAATAATGAAATAAATGTTTTAAATTATAAGATTTATAAAGTTAATAATAAAATATCAATTGAATATAGTATTGAACAAAGTATGAATATGAGTTATGGAGAATATTCTATGTCTTATAAAGTAAATGCAAGTAGTGTTATAAATTATGATGAAAATGGATTTGTAACTAGTTTAACTATGGATTCTACTTTTACTTATAATGATAGTTCATCAATTAGTCAATTAAACGAAACAACAGTAGAATTAGTAAAATAATTATTAATTGCTAAGGGATTTTATTAACTTAAAATCTCTTTTTTTCTTTTATAAAATTATTTCAGGTTTATAATGAACCTATTAGAGGTATAAATATATGAGATTAAATAAATTAATGGTAGTAATAAGCACAATTTTATGTTTAGGATTAGCAAGTTGTTCTAATTCAAATAATGGAACTAAAGAAGAAATAAGTTTAAGTGATTTAAAAAGTAGTGTTAAAAGTTTAAATGAA
>CAVKZU010000107.1:0-7003 GCA_963660725.1 Lachnospiraceae bacterium
CGGAGTGTTTCGTGGTATTTCGCCGGAGTGTTTCGTGGTAAAAAAAGATGAACCATAACGATTCACCTTAATTAAAACTTACAATAAATGTAGTACCTTCTTCTACACTTGATACACATTTAATTGATCCTTTATTTTTTTCTACTATTTCTTTTGCAATTGCAAGACCTAAACCAACCCCTTCTTTTGATCTAGATTTTTCAATCTTATAGAATCTATTAAAGATATTTGGTAATTCTTCCTTATTAATATAAGAATTTTTATTATTAATACTTAATAATTTATTATCTACTTTTATATTAATAATTCCTTCTTCTTTTTCGTATTTTAAAGCGTTATCAAGTAATATTCCAAGTAATTCTTGAAGCATTTTTTCATTAAATTTAATCATTACGTTATTCTTTATATCTAAATTGATAGATATTTTTTTAAGATAGGCAACACTTTCAAATTCTAATGCAATTTTAGAAACAACTTTAGATAGATTAATTTCACTAATTTCAAAATCTTCATTACTTTCTAATTTTTCAAGATTAAGCATTTTAGAAATTAATTCTTTCATTCTTTCTATTTCGTATTTATTAGAATTTAACCATTCATTATCTTTATCACTTTTTAATAATATTTCATTATTAGATGAAATAACACTTAAAGGGGTTTTTAATTCATGAGATGCATTTTCAATAAATATCTTCTCATTAATAATAGATTTTTCAACAGGTTTAGTCGCGATATTACTAACGATTAAGCTTACTAAAAAGATAATTACTAAAAATAAAATAGAAGATAACACGGAAATTAAATTAATTTTAATTAAAGAATTTTTAATATAAGAATAATAAGTAATTCCAATGTATCTATTCTCTTTACCTTGTTTTATTTTATAAATATAATCTTCTACTCTTCCTTCTTCATGACGATTTAAATTAATTAATCTAATTAAATTATTAATATCCTTCTTCATGACGATTTAAATTAATTAATCTAATTAAATTATTAATAGATATAATATCCATTTCAAAATCATTATTTTTTACAATAAAAGAATTATCTTTATTAATCATTACAATTAAAGTATCTAGATTATATCTAAAATTATTAGATGGGTTTTCTTTTAAATCCATCTTTAAATTAATAGAATTTTCTAATGAATTATATACTTTTCGTGATTCATTTGATGATAAATACACACTTAAAGAGGTTGAAAAAATAATAGTAATTAATGTTACTATTAACATGATATAGGTTATTATTTTTCTTTTTAACTTCTTAATCATTACTTTCTACCTTATACCCATACTTTTGATAATTTTTAATTGATACTTTACTATTTAAATATTTTAACTTTCTTCTTAAAAAAGAAATATACGCTTCAATAACTTCAATAGATGCTTCACTATCTTCATTCCATATTTTATTAAAGATTAAATCTTTAGATAAACATACATTTGGATTAGTAACTAGTAATTTTAATAATTCTTTTTCTTTAAAATTTAATTTAATTTCTTCTTCATTACATTTTAAAATCCCTGTTAATAAATTTAATTCTAAATCTTTATATTTAATAGAATTATCAATTAAATTATTACTTCTTCGGTTTAACGCTTTAATCCTTGCGATTAATTCTTCATTATTAAAAGGTTTAGCAAGATAATCATCCGCTCCTAAATTAAGTCCATTAACTTTATCTAAGGTAGTATTTTTAGCAGTTAAAAACATAACAGGAGTTTTATTCCCATCTTCTCTTACTCTTTTTAAAATACTATATCCATCCATTGAAGGTAACATAATATCTAAAATAATAACATCATATAGATTTTCTTTAATTAATCTATATCCAATCATTCCATCATCTGCAAGATCAACTTCAATATTTTCACTATTTAATAAATATTTAATTGATCTAGCAAGGTTTTTTTCATCTTCTACTAAAATAACTTTCATATATTTAAGAATAAAACATTTTTAATATTTTTAAAATAATTTTATTTTTTAAATTATTTTTTAAAGAAAAATATCCTTAAAAATTCAATATTATTAGATAGTTAAATTTGTACGATAAAATACGCTTTTTCAAGAAAATCCCCCCGTTTCTAGTAGAAAAAATCCCCCTGTTTCTAGGTATTAAAATCCCCCCGTTTCTAGGAATTTTTATTCTTTTTAAAAATATTTTTTATTTTTTAAGAACTTTTTAAGGACTTCTAAATAGAATATAGACAATAAACAAGGGAGGTTAAGGATTTATGAAGAAAAGAAAACTAAATAAATGTTTATTTTTAAATTTATTACCAATATTATTTTTAATATCAAGTTGTGCTGATGGAACAACTAATATTCCAGATGATTCATCTAAAGATAATGATGATTCAACATCTACAACTTTAAATATTTCAAACCCTACTTTAAAGAATGTTTCAATTCCTAGTGAAGTAGATTATTCATTAACTGAATCTAAAATCTTAAATGCATCATCTTATGATTTTAGCGAATTAGAAGAAAATGATGAATTAAGTGATGATTATACTAGCTTAACAAGTGATGGAATCATTTCAAGCGAAGGTAATTACTTATTAAGTGGAGATTATTTAAATGGAATTACTTTTAATTTAAAGAAAGATTCTACTGTTCATTTATTCTTAGATAATGCAAATATTAATGTAGAAGAAGGTAGTGCATTTATTAAAAGTGATAAGAAAATTAATGTAATTATTACTGCTTTAAAAGGTACAACAAACTATATATCTAATAAAGATGATTCAAATACTTTAGCAATTAAAGGTAATTTATCTATTAATGGAAGTGGAATTATTAATGTTAGTAATGAAAATAATGATAGTAACGCTATTAAAGTAAGTAAAACTTTAGTAATTGCAGATACTACTTTAAATGTTATTTCTTATAAAAATGGAATTAGTGCTGAAAGCATATACGCAAAAGACGCTACATTTAATATTCAAAGTGAAAAAGATGGTATTAAAGCAGAATGTGATTTTGATAATTCAGATGGTACAACTTATGAATACACTTTAGAATCTGGATTTGTTAATTTAGTGGATTGTTCTTACACTGCATTTACTAAAGGAGATGCAATCCAAGCAGATAGTTATTTATATATTGATGATGGAAATTATGATATTACAACTCAAGGTGAATTTGTAAATTATAGTGATTCTAATAAAGAAGCTTATGATTTAGAAGATGATGATTATAAATTTATTAAATCTGGAGATGATTATATTAGAATTGCAAAAGATAGTAGAGAATATTCATATTCTCAAAGATACGCTTTAACTCAATCTGTAAAAGGATTTAAGGTTGGTGAAATTAAATATGATACAGATGGAGATGATGAAGAAGATACTACTATTACAACTGGTGATTATTCTATTTTAATTACATCTGGTACGTTTAGTTTTGATACTGATGATGACGCAATCCATGCTAATAGTGGAAATACCTATATTAATGGAGGGAATTATTCTATCGATTCTAAAGATGACGCTATTACTAGTGATTTATTTACAGTAATTAACGATGGAGATATCAATATAACTTCAGCATATGAAGGATTAGAAGGAACTTATGTAGTATTTAATAATGGTGATATTTCTATGGATGTTACTGACGATGGATTAAACGCTACAACTGAAGATAATTCAATCACTCCTTATATTATGATTAATGATGGTACTTTAGATATTAACGCTGATGGAGATGCATTAGATAGTAATGGAGTTATGGTGATTAATGGAGGATCTATTGCATTATATGGAACTCAAAATCCAGAAGATACCTTACTTGATACTGACTATGGATTCATTATTAATGGAGGAGAAATTATTGGAACTACAAGTAAAGGTATGATTGAAATGCCAGGAAGTAATTCAACTAATCAAACAATCTTCTATTATCCAGATAGCGCTATTGAAGAAAACGCTAAAGTAGAAATTAAAGATGAATCAGGAAATATTGTTTATAGTCAATATACTAAATCAAGTGATGAAGTTGCTGTAATTTCTACTAGTAAAATTGAATTAAACACTAAATATTACTTATATATTAATGATACTTTGATTGGAGATTTTACTCCTGCTCAAAAAGCTATCGCACTTGGAAATTATTCTCAATCAGGTAATGAGCCTGGTGGTAATCAACCTGGTGGACAACCTGGACAAGGTGGTCAAGAACCTGGTCAAGATGGGAATCAACCTGGACAAGGTGAGAAACCTGGAGATAATTCCCAACAACCTGGAGGAAATAGTGAAACTCCTCCAACTAAACCTGAGGACTAACCCTTAAATATATACCCCTTGAAAAGACTAGTTAGCAATAGCTAGTCTTTTCCCTTTTTAAAATACTTTTTTTACCATGAAAAAGGTCCAACTATGCTAAATATTGGACCTAATTAATAACCATTATAATTCTTATTAATAAAATACCTATAAGTAAAAGTGCAATACCTATAAAGATTTTAAAACCATTTTCATCGAACCACTTTCCAATTTGGTTCATGTACTCATTAATATCAATATTATTTAAAACTGTAAACTTCATATAATAAATTACATAAAATGCAAAGAAAAAAATAAATAAAAAATATTTTAAAAAGACACAATTTAATGTGCCTTAATAAATATTATGCAATAAATTTAGGATCAATAATTTCTTCATCCTCTTCTTCATCTTCATCTTCATCAATATCGTCAGCATCAAAATTAAGACAATAATCTTTGATATCTTTTTTATAATCTTTAAAAGAAATTTCTTTTAAAGATTTAGGTTTTTCAAGTAAGGAATCAAGTAATTTCTTTAAATCTTTAGAGACTCCAAAATTTGATGTTCCTAAATTAATAATTAAATTTTTATTTTTTAAAGATTCATAACTTGAATCATTAATGAATTCATTTGGATATTTAAAAGTTTTCTCTTTTAAATAAGAATCAGTAACTTTAATAAAATCTTCATATATTTCTTTTGATTCAAATATTTCTTCAATTGAATCAGGGAATGCATCTACTAAATCCACTAATTCTTCATTAGCTTTAAAGAATGCACTGAAATTTGTTAATATTGACACAAAAAACATCGCTTCATCAAATGATTTAGGGATTAATTTTAACTTTAATAATTTAAAATGATCTGTACAAGTCATAACAACTTCTTCATTTAAAGTATCTAGTAATATAAAAGGAATAAAGAAATTTCTAGATACTAGTTCTTTAACCTTTTCTTTAGATACTGTAATATCAAAAAAAGAATCTGGATCATTTAATACAAAATAAGACATTGAATTTTTATCTATTTTCTTTAATTCTTCATTATATAAATCAAATTTAGATTTTAAATATAAATTAGACATATATAATTCTCTAGAATTATAAATAATAATATCTTTTTGAAGATCACTTACTTCTTTTAACGCTAATTCATTTTGCTCTTTTGTATATTTTGGATTAACTTCATTAAATACTGATAATTCATGTAATATTAAAGCAGCTTTTAAATACATTCTTCCAATAAAATATACTGAAAATGATTCTATTTGATTACCCTCACAATCAAATAATCTAGGATCTTTTTTACATTCATTAAATAAATTATTCTTAAAATCAATAAGTTTTGAATATCCTTTTCCTAAATATTTATCTCCAAAAGAACCTAAAAACATCTTTTTAATTGTATTTTTTGCGTCTTCTTTAACATTTTTATCGTTAAAAACACCTTTAAATACATCAAGAGATGATAAATCATCCATTTCAAAACTAAATTCTTTTCCAACGATATTTTTTAATACTGCATTAATATTTTTTTCAAAATCAATCTCTTCATTTTCTTTTGATAAATCTTCAAATTCTTCTACAAAAATAATCTCTTTTTCAATATCAACATCACTATCAATATAACTTTTAATTTCATTTAATAAATCATAATATTCTTTTAAATTACTTTTCTTATTTTTATGAATCTTATCTAAATCTTTATATAATTTATTTATTTTATAGTATTCACTACTTTCATCTTCTAATTTTTTAAATACTAATTGTTTGTATTTTTCAACTTCAAAAAAATCACAAGGATTTTTTAATCCTTCTTTTTCTAAAAAATATAATAATAAATCTTCTTTTTCCATTTCTTACGCCTTTAACAAATTATCGATCATCTCATCATCTTCGTCATCACTTTCAAATAATTTTTTAGTTAATGTATCACCTAATAAATCAAATTCAATCATATATTGCATACTATCATCAAATACAAAATTTATTTTATTACGTTTTTTAATTAATTTAGTACTACATAAATTCTTGAATACAACTTCAAATTCTTCATCACTAATAAAATCATATTCTTCAAGATACTTATTCTTTAAATCACTAATTTGAAAAACTTCTTTATCATCCATATAAAATTCTTGTAAATAAATAAAGAATGTATAAGTAAGTCCATTATCATCAAAATAATAATTAAAATATTCTTCAATTGTATGGGTATAACTTTTGATTAAATATTCATCTGGTTCTTTAAACATACTTCTAATATTTAATACATAATAATTAATCATTTTTATCGCTTCTTCAAGACTTCCTTTAGATGCTTTTGTAATAGAATTCGCTTCAATTCCTATCTCAGATTTAAATACTAAAAATGGTAAGAAATAAAAATTTTTTTTGATAATTCCTCTTAAATATTTAGAATTATTTTTATTTTCAAAGATATTAGAAAGATTACTTAAAATATATTCCATTAATCCATTTTGATTTGTATATTTATTAAATTTAACAACTTCATTATAAGTATCCATTTCTTTTAATTTATACGAAATGAATCCTAATTCATTATTTTTGAATAAACTATCTAGATAACGATCTTTATCGAATGCTTTTTTTAAAAGAATATATTTTTCTTTATCTTTATCGTCTTGAGTATCATAAATAACAAGTAATCTATCAATAATTCTTAAATACATTCTCCCTAATACAAAAAGTGAATATGATCTATTTTC